>JBLMVP010000396.1:0-6089 GCA_050256755.1 Sphingobacteriales bacterium
TATAAACAATATTGGGATCTTTTGGATCAATAGCAATACGTGAAATATGCTGGGTAAGATCCAGTCCCATTTTCTTCCATGTTTTTCCTGCATCAGTTGATTTATATACCCCATCTCCATAACTCGTCATAACACCACGAACAGCATGCTCACCCATACCAACATAAACTACATTAGGGTCACTTTCCGCCACTGCTACTGCACCTACAGAACCCGTTTTAAAATATCCATCAGAAATATTGCTCCACGTAATTCCCATATCTTCTGTTTTCCATACGCCACCACCAGTAGTACCCATATAATAGGTGGAAGGATTACCAACAACCCCGGTAGCACAAACTGAACGTCCCCCGCGGAAGGGACCAATGTTTCTCCATTTTACCGGTTTAAAAATAGAATTTAGACCTGCAGCAGAATCTTTTTTGATTTGTGCCGTAACATTAAAAACAACTAAAAAAGAAATGAAAAAAGCCAGTATTCGTTTTGCCATTGTTGAAGATATTTAATATGGAAGCATAATTCTTATTCGGAAGTTACTAAAAAGGAGTTATCCCGCAAGTAAACATATATAAAAAAGCCAAAAAGTAAATTAAATGAATTTAGTTACCTTCGCCGCCCTAATTGAAAAAAATGAAACTGGAAGAGATATTACTTACCCGTAGTGAACAACAATGTGAATTATGCAAATCAACAGATTCCCTAACTATATATGAAGTGCCACATGCAAAATACAATGATGAAGATCATTGCCTGATGATATGCAATAAGTGCCGGACACAGATTGAAAAAAAAGAAGAACTGGATAATGGTCACTGGCATTGTTTATCAGAATCCATGTGGAGTGAAGTACCCTGTATACAGGTAGTTGCCTGGCGAATGCTAAACCGCCTGCGTAATGAAAGCTGGGCCATGGATAACCTGGATATGTTATACCTTGATGAGGACAAGTTGATATGGGCTAAAGCCACAGGCGACCATGAGAGCGATGCCACCGTTAAATTGCATAAAGATTGCAATGGGCAAACACTGCAAACCGGCGATACTGTTGTATTGATAAAATCATTGGATGTAAAAGGCTCTACGCTTAATGCTAAGCTGGGCACAGTAGTAAAAAATATCCGACTGGTAGAAGACAATACCGAACAGGTTGAGGGAAGAATTGAAGGACAGGTAATTGTTATTCTTACCAAATATGTAAGAAAGCAGAATAGTAAAGATGAATAATCCTACATTTCATTACTTCCTGATAATATCATTTCATTAATAAAAAAGTCCCGAATCAACGGGACTTTTTTTAAATTATTTAAGAAGTCGAAGACTACCATTTACTTAGACATCCAAACATAACCCTTCAATTGGTAATTAGTTAAAACTGTTTGAGCAGTAAGCGACACTTTTATTTCAGGAAGTAAATCTTCTTTTTTAATATCGAAAAAAGCCATCGCCTGCCCGCAGGCAATAATCTTAGTTCCCAGTTTTTCCAGTTCACCAATTAATTTCAAATTGGGATTGGCCATTTTAAAATGCTTCTTGTAAAATGTATCAGTAGCAATTGCATTTAGTGCACCAGCATGAATAATAATGACAGGGAATATTTTTTTAACGGATATTCCTGATGCAACATGCAGATTAATAACTCTTGCTACTTCAATAAGCCCTGCATTGGCTTCTTTCATTAAAGAATCAGGATTATTAGCGGTGAGTTCAAATAACAATTTATAGTCCTGGTTAGGGTCAGGAATTTCTGTTGGATCCTTCACTGGTATAATTCCTGAATATTCTCCTGCATTAATAGCAGGATACCGGGCAATCAGCTTTAACTTCTCCCATTTGGCCTTATCCTTAAATTCTTTATCCACTTTTACTGAATCGGCATGAATTATTGCACGAAGGGTGCTGTCTTTTACACGTTGAAGGCTATCACTCATTGCAGCCTGGCCAAAAGCAAAATGAAAAAAGACACATGCAAAAAGCAGGGAGAATAGTTTTTTTCTCATAACAGTTGTTTAGGTTTATAACAAAAGATACGGGAAATTATTTGTCTTCTCTTCCCATTTTTTGATTTAGCATACCCTGTTGAAATGAGAGCATCTGGCTGCATGAGTACAATTTTTAAAACCAAAATACCCTACATTCGTAGAACTTGTTATACTAATTTATTCTAAAGCATTATGTCCAACCTGAAAAAAAGGCAAGACTATATTTCATGGGATGAATATTTTATGGGAGTGGCTTTACTTTCCTCCCGAAGAAGCAAAGATCCCAACACACAGGTGGGAGCCTGTATTGTGAATGATAAAAATAAAATTGTGGGTGCAGGTTACAATGGATTACCTATTGGTTGTGATGATGATGAATTTCCATGGGAGAAACAAGGCGAATTTCTGCAAACAAAATATCCTTATATCTGCCATGCCGAACTTAATGCAATCTTAAACAATATTGGCATGGACTTACGGGGTTGCAAAATTTATACAGTTCTTTTTCCCTGCAATGAATGTTCTAAAGCTATTATACAATCAGGTATAACAGAAGTGATTTATCTCTCCGATAAATATGCAGATACTGATACCGCTAAAGCATCGCGGTTAATGCTGGGAAAATCGGGAATCTCCTGCCGTAAGGTAAGTGCAAGTATAGACAGCCTTGTTTTATCTTTTAATGAAACAGATGTATGACAATAAGGGAATATTGACACTTTTACAAATCTCCTCTTTTATAACTAGAGAGAACCTTAATTGTCATTAAAGTTTTTCAAACCCGTAATAAGATAATTTAACAGGCATCTAATCTATCCGCATGAAGACCTGCGTGTGTTGAGGTAGGCATTATGACAACAATCATATAAAAAAGAATGGCGGTTACCTGTTTCCGGCTTATACTAGTCTTGCTTTGCATTGTATTGTTTTATTTATTACTCACAAATATCGAAAATGTGTTTTTCCGCTAATGCAAGTTTTGGAGCAGGCGCAGTGCTGTTAGTGGTTGGTGCATTGACTTTGAAAAAAGTGCATTCGCCTTCTCAAATTGCATTTGCTTCTATTCCCCTATTGTTTTCGGTACAACAATTTGCTGAAGGTTTATTATGGCTTTCGCTTACTAATAAAAATTATGAAGGATGGGAGCCCTTCAGTACACACTTCTTTTTATTTTTTGCGCAGGTACTCTGGCCACTATGGGTTCCGGTTTCCATATTATTGCTGGAAAGAAATACGGAACGAAAAAAAATATTATTCATTCTTACTGGTATAGGAATCTTATTGTCATCCTATTTTGCCTGGTGCCTGTTAAATTATCCCGTTAAGGCGGAAGTAATTTTTTATCATATATATTACACCTTAGATTTCCCCCATGCCCTTGTGTGGGTTAGTGGTATATTGTATTTAATCCTTACTGTTTTTCCTCCTTTTATGTCAAGTCATAAAAAGGTCTGGTTGCTTGGTATTATGATTGCAGCTTCATACCTGTTCACTAAAATTGCTTACTCCAATTATTTAATTTCTGTATGGTGCTTTTTTGCTGCCATCATTAGTGTTTTGGTACTTTATATTGTAACAAAAATGAATAAATTTAAAAATCAGAATAATCAACCGGGTGCAGAAAAATAACATCAATATGTGATATATTATTCTGGTATTCGGGCATCGAAGAAAGCCTTTTCCAGGTTGTATCGTTGTCAAAACTTTTCCAGTGTGCTTCTCTGTCGGCCATATTTTCAAAACTTGTCATATACATCAGGTTGGGCATTTTGCTTCCTGCTATTACTTCACTGTAAAAAACAGCATTAAAGTTTAGTTTTTTGAATAACCCTATTTCATCTCCTTCATTAAACATATGCATCTTATTTTTAAATATTTTTTCAGTAGCGCTTTCATAACTGCGCAATTCATATACCCTGTCCTTTTTTTCTGCTTTCAATGCAGGAAGCTGAAGCCGGGGTGCCAATGAAAAGGCCTGCAACAAAATTGTTTCTATACGGGTGTATGGAGGAGCAGTATATGGAGCATTGAGGTATGCAGCTCCTAACGATTGATATTCTTTTTCTGCATTAAGTTTTGCCGGCAGCCTTGTTACTGCATTCAGTGAATTGAGGGTTATTAAAACATACAATGCTTTGTCGGCTGAAGTGTCATTACTATTTGCTTTGAAAACACCAATATTGGAAATATCCATTCGGTGCAAAGCCGGTATCAATGCATTTTGCAGGTAATCATCCAGTATTTTTTCCTGTTCTGCATTGCTGTAATGATAGATGGTAAGCTGGTAAAATTCCCGGGATGATTTTTCAGGCTGCGACCATGATAATAACACCACTAATGCCGGCAATAATAAAATACTGCACAGTAATATGTTGATTTGCTGTTTCATTAATAACACTGTTTAAAGAGTTCCTGCAAAACAAAACTAATATACTTTAAATAAAGCATCCTCATATTTCAGACAGCATTGATTTTAGTCAGCAAGGCATAATTTTACCGGTATACTATCTTCCCACCAAAAGCCCTGCACCAGTTGAAATTTTTTATTTATAGCTACAACCAATACCGGGTGCTGATGGCAAGTACTATTCATTAACTTTAACCAATAAAACTTACCATCTAATGTATCATGTAACCAAAAAAAAGGTACACATCCTGCTTCATCCCGAACTAGGCGAAACCAAATGGGACAAATTGATTAATGGTTTTATTATCGTCCTCATCATACTCAATGTAATTGCCGTTATACTGGAAACGGTGCATTCCTTACATGAAGCCTATGCCGGCTTTTTCCATTATTTTGATCTTATCTCTGTTGCTATTTTTTCTGTAGAATATGTGCTGCGTGTATGGAGCTGCAACCATGACCCCCGCTATAAACATAGTGTATATGGCCGTATAAAATATATGCTCTCCACCGGCGCACTTATTGACCTCCTCGCCATTCTGCCTTTTTATATTCATGTTGTAGTAGGGCTCGATTTAAGAGTATTACGCATATTACGCCTGTTACGTTTTTTACGTTTATTCCGGCTTACAGCATATATGAAATCAGCCAAAATGGTAAGAAATGTGTTTGTTAGCAGGGCAAATGAATTAAAGCTAAGCCTGGTACTCATAATATTTTTAATTATTATAGCCTCCTGCCTCATGTATTTTGCTGAGCATAATGCACAGCCAAATGTGTTTACCAGCATACCCGCTACTATCTGGTGGGCTGTAGTAACAATTACCTCTGTTGGTTATGGCGACATGATACCCGTTACTATGATGGGTAAATTATTAACCGGGATAATTACTCTTTCAGGCTTTGCCCTTTTTGCATTACCCGCAGGAATAATCACTGCCGGATTCCTGGAAGAAATTAGAAAAACAAAAGATAAGAAAATTCATAAATGCCCTCACTGTGGAAACACCATTGACCTTTTTGAACATAGAGAAAGCTGATGTTCTTTATATAATGATAGCTTTGTTTTGATTCCTTCTCACAAACCATTGTTATATTTTGCAGCAGCACAGTTACAAGCTGCTGCATGCCCGAATTGTCTTTTATATGACAACAATAGTTAACGGTTTAACCTTATTTTGTTTTCCGTTAAAATAAAAATTGTATTTTATTTAGCTGAATAATCTTCTTTTATCACTTCATTAATAAAAAAAATAACCATGGAAAAATTCGCAATCCTTGCAAGAGTGGAAGCTAAACCCGGTAAAGAATCAGAAGTACTTGAATTTTTAAAATCAGCCTTACCGCTTGCCCAGGGAGAACCAGGAACTGTAAGATGGTATGCTTTACAAATCGGCCCTTCAACTTTTGGCATTTTTGACACGTTTGAAACAGAAGAGGGCCGCAAGGCACACCTTAACGGGCCTATAGCTGCTGCTCTAATGGCCAATGCTTCAGCATTACTGGCTAAAGACCCAATTATTGAAATGGTAGAGTTATTAGCAATTAAATAAATTACCATATTTAAAAACAAAGGTGTTGCGTTGATTGCCGAATGAGATACTTCAGCGCGCGTTCGTTCGAAGCCTTGAGGTCATCGGCGAAGCGGCCAAGAAGCTGCCTCCCGAATTCCGCGCTCAACACCCTGGCGTGGAATGGCGCAA
>JBLMVP010000397.1:0-4044 GCA_050256755.1 Sphingobacteriales bacterium
GGAGTTTTTCAAAAGCGGGAAAGAGTTGTTCTTTCAACAATTGAAAATCCCTGTGATAACCGGAGGGAAGGTTATTGGCCACAAAAGCAATTTCATTCTGTAACGCCTGCAGTTGATTACATTTGGCTCGTATCAATTCAAAAACATCCGGATTTTTTTTATGTGGCATAATGCTGCTGCCTGTTGTTAATTCATCCGGGAAAGAGATGAAACCAAAGTTTTGATTCATATACAGGCAACAATCATAAGCCAATTTACTTAATGTAGCCGCAGTATTGCTGATTGACTGCGCCACAATTCTTTCACTTTTACCACGGCTCATCTGTGCGGCTACTACATTGTAATTGAGTGATTCAAATCCCAGTAACTGCGCAGTCAATGTTCTGTTCAATGGAAAAGATGAACCATAACCGGCAGCAGAACCTAATGGATTTTTATTAACTATTTTATAAGCTGATTGAAAACTGATCACATCATCCACCAAACTTTCAGCATAAGCTCCAAGCCACAAACCAAAAGAAGATGGCATAGCAATTTGTAAATGCGTATAACCAGGCAATAAAATATTTTTATGCTGTTCACTTTTTTCAATCAGTAAATCAAATAATGATTTTACCGACTGAACAGTTTTTTCAATCTCTGCTCTTAAAAACAATTTAATATCCACCAGCACCTGGTCATTCCTGCTTCTGCCACTGTGGATTTTCTTTCCTACTTCACCTAAACGCTGAGTCAGTAATAGTTCTATTTGAGAATGGATATCTTCTACATTATCGTCAATCGTAAATGGAAATTCGTTAATTTCTTTATAAATATCCTTCAGTTCTTTCACTAAAATATCTTTCTCTTCTTTTGTCAGCAATCCAATTGTTTCCAACATGGTTACATGGGCAATTGAACCAAGCACATCATATTTGGCTAAATACAAATCCATTTGCTTATCATTTCCTACAGTGAATTTCTCCACCGCGTCAGATACTGTTATATTTTTTTGCCATAATTTCATAGCACCTGGTTTAATAATTGAATGTATAAAGCTATGCCCTCTTTAATTTCCTTTGCATAAATATACTCATCTGCGGTATGACTTCGGGCACTATCACCGGGACCAATTTTCAAAACAGGGAAAGGCATCAATGCTTTATCAGAAGTAGTAGGGGAACCATAATAAGTTCTTCCCAAACCAATTCCTGCTTTCACCAACGGGTGGTTCAAAGCAATAGCAGAAGAACGCAAACGAATACTTCTTGGTTTCGCTTCGCTTTGAAGATGCAGTTTTACCGTTTCAATTATTTCTTCGTGAGTATATAATTCATTTACCCTCACATCTACAACAAATTTGCACTGAGCCGGTACTACATTATGCTGCTTGTTATCGGTTTCAATAACTGTTACACTCATTTTAACAGAACCCAACAAATCAGAAACTTTTGGAAATTGATATGTCGAAATCCATTCTATATCCTTTATCGCTTTGTAAATCGCATTCTCTCCTTCTTCTCTTGCTGCATGTCCTGCTTTACCATTGGCAATACAATCCAGCACAAGCAAACCTTTTTCCGCCACAGCCATTTGCATTTGAGTTGGCTCACCTACGATTGCATAATCTATTTTACCTAAGTCAGGCAATAATGCTTCAATACCACCAGTACCACTAATCTCTTCCTCAGCAGTAGCAGTTAAGATGATATTGTATTTTAAATCCTGTTTATTGCAGAAATATAAAAAAGTTGCAATCAAACTTACCAAAGGTCCACCCGCATCATTACTTCCCAAACCAAATAACTTTCCATCTTTTTCTATTGGGTTGAAAGGGTCAAGTGTATATCCCTTGTTGGGCTTTACGGTATCATGATGCGAGTTGAGCAGGATAGTTGGTTTGGATGCATCATAAAACTTATTCTTAGCCCATACATTATTACCAGAGCGGTAATGCACCACTCCTCTTTCGCCGAGGAAACGACAAAGTATTCCTGCCGTCTGATCTTCTTCTTTGCTGAAGGAAGGAGTGGTTATCAGTTCTTTTAATAAGCTGATAGCTGATGATTGCAATATGTTTATCGTATCACTCATTGACAATACTTGTTCCTGCTGAACCAGTAATTAATTCATGTAAGTTTTCAGCCTTACCGATAATTATTTTTTTAACGCCGCTGTTCAAAGCTGCAAAAGCATTATCCAGTTTGGGGATCATGCCAGCAAATATTTTTCTTTCAGCTTTCAGTTGCTGATATAATTCAGGATGTATTTCTTTTATTACAGTTGTCTCATCATTAGCATCAAGCAACACACCGCATTTTTCAAAAGAGTATATTAATGTAACATCATACGTATTGCTCAACACTTTAGCTACTTCCTGGGCAATCGTATCTGCATTCGTATTTAATATTTGTCCTTTGCCATCATGCGTCAAAGGAGCAACCACAGGAGTTAAATTATTATCCAGCAACAATTGCCAACTGTCAACTGATAACTGTTCACTCTTAACATCTCCGACAAATCCATAATCAATTTCTTTCACAGGTCTCTTTGTAGCCGGAATTAAATTAGCATCAGCTCCCGTTACACCAATAGCATTACATCTATTTGCCTGTAGCTGTACTACAATTTTTTTATTTAGCAAACCACCATATACCATCGTTACCACATCAATTGTATCGGCCTCCGTAATACGCCTGCCATCCACATATTTTGATTTAATACCTAATTTATCGCCAATCTTAGTAGCCACTTTACCACCACCATGAATTAATATTTTATTTCCACCCACTTGTGCAAAAGATTGCAGGAACAAAGAAAGTTTGCCCCCATCATCAACTATATTTCCTCCAATTTTTATAACAATCAACTTCTCCATTCAATATTTATCATTTAACATTTCACTAAGCACCGCCTGCGCCGCCCAAACCCTGTTTGATGCCTGATGTGTTACTATACTGTTTGCACTATCCAGTATCTCATCACTTAATTCAACATTCCTTCTTACAGGAAGGCAATGCATTACTTTCGCATCATTGGTTAATTTTATTTTCTCCTGAGTAAGCATCCACCCGGGATCATTACAATAAATTTTACCATAATCGCTGTAAGTACTCCAGTTTTTTACATATACATAGTCTGCATCTTTCAATGCCTCGTTTTGGCCATACGTAATGATTGCTCCTTTAGTGAATTGTTCATCCAGCTCATATTCTTCCGGATGGGTGATCACAAAATCCGCTTCACCCCACGCATTTACCCATTGAGAAAAACTATTGGCTACACATTGCGGTAATGGTTTTACGTGCGGTGCCCAGGTTAAAACAATTTTGGGTTTTCTTTTTTCTTTGAACGTTTCCTTTATGGTAATGATATCTGTTAAACTCTGCAGAGGATGTAATGTTGAACTTTCTAAACTCACTATTGGTATCCCTGCATATTTAATAAACTGTTTAATGCATAATTCACTGTAATCATCATCTCTGTTTTTCAACGAAGGGAAAGTACGGATAGCCAGTACATCAAAATATTTTCCCATAATAGGAGCGGCATCTTTCACATGCTCCACTGTATTACCGCTCATGATGGCTTCTTCTTCAAACTCCAGTGCCCAGCCTTCGCTCCCAACATTAAAAACAATTGCTTCCATTCCTAAATTCTGTGCAGCAATTTGTGTACTCAACCTTGTACGCATACTCGGATTGAGAAACAAACAACCAATACGTTTATTAATGCCAAGTAGTTTATCAGTAAAAGGATTGGTTTTATACGTAAGCGCTTTTTGCACCAGTGCATTGATATTGCTAACATCATTTACTGAAATGAACTGTTTCAATTTTTATTTTGTGTTTTATGTTACTGGTTTTAATTCTACTATTGCGTTTGAGTTGACTTCGAATCATCCTGCGGAAGATTCGCTCACCTGTACCTCCTGTTCACCACTCAGCAAAGCAACTTCTTCTTTAATCGCATCAATAAATTGTTCGGCATCTCTTTTACGCAAAGCCAGAGAGGGCAATAACCGAATCACGTTTGGTTTTGCTTCACCGGTAAATATTTTTTGAT
>JBLMVP010000398.1:0-7729 GCA_050256755.1 Sphingobacteriales bacterium
TTTTTAAAAGGTGTGGCTGGAAGCATTTTACAAGTGATGGGAATAGCCCATATAGAATTAGAAGCTGTAACTAATCATGAATTGGACAATTGTTTGCGGGCTAAACTTAATGACGAAGCATTATTTGAAATTGGTCAGGTGAAAAATAAAATTTTACAGCAGTTTGATATTAAACAACCAGTTTATTATGCTGACTTTGACTGGACAGTATTATTAAATGCATCATCCAAATCAAAACTGGCCTATACTGAAATTCCTAAATTACCGGCGGTAAACAGGGATTTATCTATTGTAGTAGATAAAGGTTTAAATTATGAACAGGTAGAAAAAGCAGCACTCAGCATCAAAATAAATAAATTAAAACAGGTAAATTTATTTGACGTATTTGAGAGTGAAAAGCTGGGTGCAGGAAAAAAATCATTTGCCATTAGTTTTACTTTCAGAGATGATGAAAAAACATTAACGGATAAAGAAATAGATGGAATGATGAATAAAATAATGACCGCTTTCGAAAAAGAACTGAATGCTGAAATAAGAAAATAGTAATGTCAGTGTACGAAGAACAAATACAACGCATACAACAAAAGCTTCAGCAGGTAATGAAGAAGCAGGATGCTTTACAAAAAGAAAATATATCACTCAAAGGTGAAGTGTCAAAGTTCAAAAATGATAATACTGACTTAAAACAACAGCTCGAAGTAATGGAACTTCAGGTAAATATTTTAAAAACTTCCGCCGGTCAGCTGGAAGGAGAAGAAAAAAAAGAATTCGAAAAAAAAATTAACTTCTTTGTAAAAGAAATTGATCGTTGCATAGCATTGCTGAGCGAATAAACGTTTACACTCTTTTCACCAATCTCATTTTTTGTTCATCAGAACCCCGGGTAAGCTCAAGGGTGTAAACGCCATATGGCAAATCGTTGAGGCCACGCCAGCTGTAAAATTTTTGATTAGCTGACTGTTCTGTTTCAACAGAACTGCAAATTTTTCCTTTTTCATCTTTCAATACCGCTTTTAATGGTGAAGATGAGGTGTTATCAAATTCAATCGTCAATGAATCGATAAAAACAGATGATTTAATCTTTGCAAGCATGGTTTTGATTTAAGCAGTTAGTTTTGGCGTTTTTATTGCCGCAGGTAAGGATTGAAATTTATGATTCTAAAAAGTTGCTTAACTTGGTTAGTAATTGATAAGGGGTTAAAAGGTGGCGTAAGTTAGAAAACGAATTTGAATTATGCAAGAGCTCATTCCAATTAATATTGTCATAGGCGATAGAACTTATCGGGTAAAAGTTCAACCAAATGATGAAGAGGTAGTAAGAAAAACCGTAAAAACCATCAACGATAAGATTATTGAATTTAAAACAAGCTTTGCAGGAAAGGATATGCAGGATTATATTTCTATGGTTTTACTTTGGTATACAACCCAAACTGCCGAGAATATTAATTCGGCACCGATGGTTGATTCTGGTTTAAAGGAATCCCTGCAAAAATTAGAAACACAACTGAACAAACTGCTATAACCAATCTTTCAATTTCTCATCTGCCAAATTTTTCCGTTATAATAAGCGTTAAAACAAAAATTTAGGACGCTAATTTTCGTATTTTCGCCTACTATCGTCTCACTCATGGAAGATTGCCATATGGAGAGACATTTAATTATATCAGGAAAAAATAAACTGTTTAACAACAATGGAACCCAACTTATTAGCTTATATAATTGGTGGAATTGCTCTCGTTATAGGGATTGTGGCGGGTAAATTCATTTTCTCAAAGAACACCAAAAAGCAAGTAGCAGAAGCAGAACAACAAGCCCAAAAATTAGTTTCGGATGCACAAATCACTGCCGAAAATCTGAAAAAGGAAAAATTGCTGGAAGCCAAAGAAAAATTCGTACAGCTTAAAGCAGAACATGATAGAGAGGTATTGGACCGAAATCGCAAACTCGGTGATTCTGAAAATCGCATTAAGCAAAAAGAACAGGCTATTAACCAGAAAATAGAAAGTCTTGATAAGCAGGTGAAGGAAAATGAAGTGATTAAAGAAAATCTGAACAGGCAGATTGAAGTAGTAAGTCTGAAGAGAACAGAGCTGGAAAAACACCAGGAAGAACATATTCGCCGACTTGAAAAAATTGCTGGTCTCTCTGCTGAAGAAGCCAAGTCTCAATTAATAGAAAGCCTGAAGCAAGAAGCTCAGACAAAAGCATTGGCAATACAACAGGAAATTATTGAAGATGCTAAGCAAAAGGCCAATAAAGATGCCCGCAAAATTGTTATTCAAACCATTCAACGTACTGCTGCTGAGCAGACAATTGAAAATACCGTTACCGTTTTCAACCTGGAAAGTGACGAAATTAAAGGACAGATTATTGGAAGAGAGGGAAGGAATATCAGGGCTATTGAGGCAGCAACAGGTGTTGATTTAGTAGTTGATGATACTCCTGAAGCAATTATTCTTTCATCGTTTGACCCTTTACGCAGGGAAATTGCCCGTTTAAGTTTACAGAGATTAGTAGCCGATGGCCGTATACACCCTGCCCGTATTGAAGAAGTAGTTGAAAAAACCCGTAAACAATTAGAAGATCAAATTGCGGAAATAGGTGAAAGAACGGTAATTGAATTGGGTATACACGGTCTTCATAAAGAATTAGTGCGTATTGTAGGTAAAATGCGTTTCCGTTCTTCTTATGGTCAAAACCTTTTAATGCACAGCCGGGAGGTAGCCAATCTTTGTGGAATAATGGCAAGCGAACTGGGTATGAATCCTAAATTGGCAAAACGTGCCGGTCTGTTACATGATATTGGTAAAGTTCCCGATGAAGAAACTGAATTAAGCCATGCCTTATTAGGCGCTAAACTTGCCGAAAAATATGGTGAAAATCCTGCAGTAGTTAATGCTATTGGTGCCCACCACGATGAAATGGAGATGCAGTATGTAATTTCTCCTATTGTTCAGGCTTGTGATGCCATAAGTGGTGCCCGCCCCGGTGCAAGAAGAGAAATCATGCAGCAATATCTTCAAAGGATTAAGGACCTTGAGAATATGGCATTAGCCTATCCCGGAGTTGAAAAAGCATATGCCATACAAGCAGGCCGTGAACTGAGGGTTATTGTTGAGGCCGATAAAGTAACCGATATGGACAGTGATAAATTATCATTTGAAATAGCCCAGAAGATACAAACTGAAATGGTTTACCCCGGCCAGATAAAAGTTACAGTAATCCGTGAAAAGAGAGCTGTAAACGTAGCCCGGTAAGATATTCAGATTAAAGCCTTAAAATCTGTAAAACCCTGCCAGTTAATTTTTTAGATTTAAAGGGTTTATTATTTTGATAATTCCTTACACGCTATTACCTTTGCACTCCTTAAAATTAAAGTCATGAACGCAGCAGTAGCCTTTGTACACGAGCAGTTAACAGCAAAAAAAGAATACCCTAAGTTTAAAGCAGGTGATAATATCACTGTTAACTATAAGATTATAGAGGGCGGTAAAGAGCGTATCCAGGGTTTCCGCGGAGATGTTATTAAGCGCCAGGGAAATGGCAGTACAGCTACTTTTACTGTTCGTAAAATGAGTGATAGTGTTGGTGTGGAAAGAACTTTCCCCCTGTTTTCGCCAAATATTGACTCAATTGAGTTAAATAAATCAGGCCGTGTTCGTCGTTCCAAGTTATTTTACCTTCGTAACCGTAGTGGTAAAAGTGCCAGGATTAAGGAAAAACGCCAGGCAGTCGAAGCTTAATTATCAGTTTTTAAAAAATAATACGGGAACCAAATTGGTTCCTTTTTTTTGGATTAGTTTTTGCGGCTTGTATATTTTAAATTCTTGTCTTATATTTGATTCTCCATCCTAAGAAATACTCCCTGACAAATCCGCCTCCTTATTGAAAGAACCCTTACCCCCTTGTAAACTTTAAAACAAGTTAAATGAAAAAGGTTCTCTTAGCAGTTATCGTTTTAGCATTTGTAGCTACATCATGTAATCGTGGTCTTACCATTCAACAGGCAGCAGCCGGCGGAGCCAAAAAATGCGGAAAACATCTTCGCTAATAATTTTCCGATTTTTACTGGTTAACAAACTGTTATTGAAAATATATGGTTTTAAGTTTTATGGTAGCTATGTGAATTAGCTTTACCTTTGCTCCTCAATCAAAAAAACAGAATCATGTTCTTAACTAATAACCTCCTGTTAATTGGTGCCCCTCAGGGTTGGGAATGGTTTATAATTATTCTTGCTGTATTGGTTTTATTCGGTGGTCGTAAAATACCTGAATTTATGCGTGGCATAGGTAAAGGTATCCGCGAATTTAATGATGCCAAGAATAATGTGAAGAAAGAAATTGAGGACGGCATGAACGAAAAGGATAAACAATAATCCTCATCGCACTTCATCTTTCTTTTATTTAAAAGAATATTCTTTTATCTTTTATTGTATTCCTACACCAACATAAAGGATTACCATCTGGCTGTTGAAACATCAGCCCTTACCTGCGAACAGGCAGTGAATGATTTTTTAACTGTTATAGAACAGAAGAAACATTTAAATGCTTTTATTGATGTTTACCGGGATGAAGCAATTCTCCGTGCAAAAGTTTTGGATCAAAAACATAAAGACCAAAAACCAAAAGGAAGGTTATTTGGTGTGGTGATTGGAATTAAAGATGTCATCTGTTATAAAAATCATTCATCAACTGCTTCATCAAAAATTCTAAATAATTTTCAATCTGTTTACTCTTCAACTGCGGTTGAAAAATTATTAGCGGAAGACGCAATTATTATTGGAAGCCTAAATTGCGATGAATTCGCTATGGGATCTACTAATGAAAATTCTGCGTACGGAAATGTGTTGAATGCCCTTGATGAAACCAGAGTTCCAGGTGGTTCTTCAGGTGGCTCTGCAGTTGCAGTTCAGGCTGGATTGTGTATGGTAAGTTTGGGAAGCGATACTGGTGGTTCAGTAAGACAACCAGCGGATTTTTGCGGAATTGTTGGGTTAAAACCAACATATGGAAGAGTTTCCCGTTATGGTTTAATTGCCTACGCCTCTTCATTTGATCAAATCGGAATTTTCGGAAATAATATTGATGATGTTGCCAAAGTATTAGAAGTAATATCGGGCAAAGATGATTTCGACAGTACCGTTTCTGAATTACCAGTTCCAGAATATTCCTCTCAGTTAAATATATCAAACAGTAAATATAGAATTGCTTATTTCACAGAAGCATTAGAACATCCCGGATTAGATACTGAAATAAGCTCAGCCATCAAACAATTTATTGAGCAATTAAAAAAAGATGGTTATACGGTTGAAGCGGTAGAGTTTCAATATTTAGATTATATCGTTCCTGCGTATTATGTTTTAACAACAGCAGAAGCTTCCTCTAACTTATCAAGATTTGATGGCGTAAAATATGGTTACCGTACTCCAGATAAAAATGTTGATTTAGCTGAATTTTATAAAAAAACCCGTTCTGAAGGTTTTGGTAAGGAAGTTAAGCGCAGGATTATGCTTGGTACTTTTGTTTTAAGTGCAGGTTATTATGATGCTTATTTCACCAAGGCCCAGCAAGTAAGACAATTACTTGCAAAAAAAACAGAGAGGATCTTTAAAGATTATGATGCCATTATAATGCCCACCGTTCCTTCCACTGCTTTTAAGATTGGCGAAAAGATGGTTGATCCTATTGCGATGTATATAGCTGATATATATACTGTTTTTGCAAATTTGGCAGGAGTTCCCGGGATCTCCATTCCCTTATTTAAGCATTCAAATAACATGCCTTTTGGATTGCAGGTTATTACCAAAAGGTTTGATGAGCTATCTTTGCTGCAACTTTCGCATCAATGGATGCAACAATATAAAGTTAACTAACCGGCTTTGAGGATTTTAATATACCAATGATGAAAAAACTTTTATTGTTTTCACTTTTCACCTTTTCACTTTTTGCAGTGCAGAATGCTGGCGCACAGTCCGCAAAAGATACTTCTGTGGCACTAAGTGAGAATGTTGCAAAGTATGGTTTTTCATCACTTTTTAAAACAGATGTTTTTAATCAGAATACCGATTATCAAAGCCAGCTTCACCCCATGGCATGGAATTTTGTACAAGACTACATCAAAGTACATTCAAAAAAATTGCAAAAAATGAAAGGATGGGGCCTGCCCTATTTTCTGATGATTGATAATATCCTTTCTCAATACCATCTACCAAAAGAATTAAAATATCTCGCGGTTATTGAAAGCAATTTAAAAAATTACGCAGAGTCGTGGGTTGGCGCCAGAGGACCCTGGCAGTTTATGCCTTACACAGCCCGTGAATATGGATTAAATGTAAACCGCTGGGTTGATGACCGGATTGATTATTTTAAAAGCACACATGCCGCTGCCAAATATCTCAATTCTCTTTACAGTGATTTAAATGATTGGTTACTGGTAATTGCTGCATACAATGGTGGTCCTGCAAATGTATATTCAGCGATAAAAAAATCTGGTAGCCGTGATTTTTGGAAGCTTCAATATTATCTTCCGGAGGAATCAAGAAACCATGTAAAAAAATTTATTGCTACCCATTATATAATGGAAGGTAAAGGTGGAGTAACAACTAATGGAAATGATGGTTCTGCAAACGACAGTCTTTCTGTAGCAATTATCGAAGATCCCAACATTGACAAACTAAATTTAACAGGTAGATTCAGTTCAGTAGTCATTGTAAAAAACCTTTTAATGGATATGACCGAGTTTAACCGTCTAAATCCGGGATTTGATGCAGCCATTGCCAGCAGCAGTAATAATTACGATTTACGCTTGCCCAAAAACAAAATGAAAATTTTTATTGCCAATAAAAATACTATCTTAAATGAATCCGTGCAATTGCTGGTGAATTTTTACGGAGAAGAAGGAATGAAAACCATTTACCCTAAACTGGAAAAATTACGCGAAGTAAAAAAATATTCCAAGAAAAATTAATCACAATCCCAACACTTGCTTAATCGCCTTTGCTTTTAATAAACATTCTTCATATTCTTTTTCCGCATCACTATAAAAAGTAATACCAGAGCCTGTTTGATAAGAAAGATATCTATTGGCAGCATTGTATAAAATACTTCGGATTACTACATTGAAATCAAAATCTTTTACCGGGTTAATATAACCAACGGCTCCTGAAAATAATCCTCTTTTAGTCTTCTCATATTTTTCTATTAACTGTAATACTCTAAGTTTGGGGGCACCGGTCATTGAACCCATTGGAAAAGTAGAACGTATAATTTCTTCTATGGTAATATTCTCTTCTAATTCTCCGCTTACTGTAGATATCATTTGATATACTTGCGGGTAAGTATATATGCCAAATAGTTCCTCTACATTAACCGTTCCTTCTTTGCAGACTTTTGATAAATCATTTCTTACCAAATCAACCACCATTACATTTTCTGATTTATCTTTTTCACTTTTATAAAGTAAATCCCTATTTGACACATCCAGTGCATTATCTGCAATATTCCTGGCCGATGTTCCCTTGATTGGCTGTGTTATAATTTTATTTCCCGTTTTTTTAAGATAACGTTCGGGACTGGCACAAAGAAGGTAATTATTTTCCACTTTGTAAAAACAGGAAAACGGGTTGGGAGAAATTTTATTTAAAGAGTTATATACCTCAACCGGGTTTATAATGCAGTTTTTTGCAAAAAATTCCTGGCAATAATTTATTTCGTAACAATCACCTCTTAA
>JBLMVP010000399.1:0-13605 GCA_050256755.1 Sphingobacteriales bacterium
GGTTTTATTAATTGTTGCTTTATTAGTTTTCCGTTCTTTTAATATTACAGAGTGGCTGGTAGCTTTAATAGGGTTACTAACTCCTTATTATTTTTTGTTTGTGTATTTATTTTTAAATGACAAACTTAATTTCGCCGCCCTTTTACCAGATCTCTCCTTTAATTACCCAAAAATTAATTTGGATAGGTGGTTTTGGTTTAGGATGATACTATTAATCTTCCCTCTTATTGTTGGAATGTATTATATCCAGTTCAATACCGGGCGGATGCTGATACAGGTGCGTAAAAGCTGGGCTTTGATGAGTTTTTACCTAATCATTTCAGTTTTACTTCCCTTTATCAATCCCGCTTCTACCTATGCCTACTGGATATTTGCGGCAGTGCCTTTATCTGCTTTTCATGCGGCCACCTATTTTTATCCCAAGCGCTATTCGTTTGCAAAATATCTTCATTGGATAATGATTGCTTTTATAATAATTGCTTTCTTTTTCGGGTAATAAGATGTATACACTTAAATGAGGCGTATTGCCCCTGATTTTTTAACTTTGTGACTCAATTGTATTCACATGAAATTTGGAGTAGTAGTTTTTCCCGGTTCAAATTGCGACAGAGATATGTATGAAGCATTAAAGTACGACCTTAAACAGGAAGTAGTAATGCTCTGGCATAAGGATAAAGAGTTAACGGGTTTTACTACCAATGATTGTATTGTATTGCCCGGTGGATTTTCTTATGGCGATTATTTACGTTCTGGGGCGATTGCCCGTTTCAGCCCGTTGATGCAGGCGGTAATTGAATTTGCCGGTAAAGGTGGAAAAGTATTGGGTGTATGTAACGGCTTTCAAATTTTGTGTGAGTCAGGTTTATTACCCGGTGCATTATTAAGAAATGCCAGTCAGCAATTTGTTTGTAAAAACGTTTTTATTAAAGGAGAAGAAGGGGAAGCATTGATGATTCCTGTTGCACACGGTGAAGGAAGATATTACACAGATGAAGCTACCTTAAAACAACTCAAAGCCAACAACCAAATCATTTACCGCTATTGTGATGCTGAAGGAAATATTACTGCTGAAGCTAATCCCAACGGCGCAACAGATAATATTGCCGGCATCTGCAATGAAAACCGTAATGTGTTTGGTATGATGCCGCATCCTGAAAGGGCTTGCAGCGAAACCCTGGGCAATACTGACGGGCGAAAAGTATTTAAGACTTTGTTAATTAAAAACCTTCAACTGGCTAAAGAGCCTGAATTGGTATAATAAAACAATCTGCTTGCTTAGTTTTGTCGTAAAGATTACTATATCCCGATTAATTTGGTTTTAAAATTGCATCTTCAACTAAATGAAATTGATGAAACAACTATTTACTACTGTTATTGCACTTTTTGTTGGTATGGCTGTTATGGCCCAATCCAAAACAAAAGTTAGCTGGACCTACTCTTCAAAAAAGATTGCGGATAAAAAATACGAATTGCGTTTAACTGCCACTATTCAAAATGGCTGGCATTTATACAGTCAGAACCTGGATAAAGATGCCATTGCTTTGCCCACTACTGTCAAGTTTAATAAAAATCCTTTGCTGCTGATGCAGGGTAAAGTAAAAGAATCAGGCAAAATGATTGCAGAATTTGATAATGCCACGCAGTCTAAATCCAAATATTATAAAGATAAGGTTGAGTTTGTGCAGGTAGTCACCTTAAAAACTAAAGCAAAAACATCCGTAAGCGGAGAAGTGGAGTTTATGGTTTGTGATGATAAATCCTGTTTGCCACCGTCAAAAATTCCCTTTACAATTGCTGTACAATAGAACTAATAAATAAATCATTAATCCCGGGATATTCGGGATTTTTTTCATAACCCGGTTACTGATGCGCTATTTTATACTCTTTCTTATTTGCTTTTTATCGCTTACTTCATTTTCGCAAAATACCGGTCAGGTTAGCTGGGAATTTTCTTCTAAAAAAACAGGCGACAAAACCTATGAAATTACAGCCAGGGGAAAACTGAAAGAGGGCTGGCATTTTTACGGGGCCAATAATAAAATTGATGGGCTCGAACCATTACGTTTTGCATTTACAGATAGTTCAATTCTTCTAAGTGATAATATTTCAGTTACGGGGTCAGCTAAAAAAATCAATGATCCATTATTAGGTACTGCAGCAGAAGTGTTTGAAGGGGATATTGAAATAAGTCAAAAAATAAAATTCACCGGAGATGTTCCTGCCAGGCTTAAAGCGACACTCATTTATAATATTGCCAAAGGTGAAGAATTTGTTCCTGTTACAGATGAAAAGATAGAAGTTTCATTAGAAGGGGGGATAATGTCCACAACAAGGATAAAAATCGAATCCATTGATATAAAAAAACCTGCATCACCCTGTGGCGATGATGATACTGAAGGGAAAAGTCTGATGAGTATTTTTTTATTAGGACTGATTGGCGGCTTTATCGCCTTACTTACTCCCTGCGTATTTCCGCTAATTCCTCTTACGGTTTCTTTTTTTACCAAGCGTTCACATAAAAAAAAGAAAGGCATTGCCAATGCTTTGCTCTATGGTTTTTTTATTTTCCTCATTTATATTTTATTAAGTCTTCCTTTTCATTTGCTTGACCAGGCAAATCCTGAGATACTCAATAATATTTCTACCAACATCTGGTTAAACATATTGTTCTTTGTCATCTTTATTGTATTTGCCATTTCGTTCTTTGGATATTTTGAAATTGGATTACCACCATCTTTGGCCAGTAAAATTGATTCCCGATCAGGTGTCAGCAACTGGGGTGGGATATTTTTTATGGCATTAACACTGGCCATTGTTTCTTTTTCCTGTACAGGACCAATACTTGGTTCATTACTCGCAGGCGCATTAACCAATAATGGCGGAGCCATACAATTGACGTTTGGAATGGCTGGTTTTGGATTGGGGCTCGCATTACCTTTTGCATTATTTGCATTATTTCCACAATGGTTACATTCACTGCCAAAATCCGGCGGATGGTTAACTACTGTAAAAGTGGTGCTCGGTTTCTTAGAGCTGGCAATGGCGATTAAATTTTTATCCAATGCAGATTTAGTGGCGCAATGGGGAATTGTAAAAAGAGAAATTTTTGTAGGAAGCTGGATTGTTATTGGAATAGCTATTGTATTGTACTTGCTGGGTGTTATTCGTTTTCCTCATGATGCACCCGTTAAAAAGATTCGGGGGGCAAGACTTGCTTTTGTTATTTTGTTTACAGCAGCCATTTTGTATATAGCTCCTGGAATCACTAATACTAGAGGGGCTAACCTCCGTTTGATAAGCGGGTTTCCACCACCCCTTTGTTATAGTTTGTATAAACACCCGGTAAATTGTGAAAGGGGTATTGAGCCACTGAGGGATTATGATGAAGCATTACGCATTGCCCGGGCCCAAAATAAACCGGTATTGATCGACTTTACAGGATGGGCATGTGTTAACTGCAGGCGGATGGAAGAAAAAGTCTGGATAGATCCTGATGTGATTGCTAAAATGAAAAATGATTTTGTAGTGGTGTCACTTTATGTTGATGAAAGACAGGTTTTACCGGCGGCGAAACAATTAGAATATAAAACAAAAACCGGGGCAGATAAATCAATTATTACCGTAGGAGATAAATGGGCAACTTTTCAATCAGAAAACTTCAATGCTGTTTCTCAACCGCAATATGCCATCATAAGTACAGATGAAAAGGCTTTGACAAGAACAAAAGGTTACACTCCCGTTGCTTCGGAATTTAATAAATGGTTACAGTGCGGGTTGGATGCGTTTAAATCTTCGGCAAAATAAAAATGCCCTTCCAAAAAAGAGCATATATTTTTAAATAAAAACTTGTTTAATTTCTCCTCCCTGAAGGGGAGGCCGGGTGGGGCCTACAATGCAATTTGCTTTTCAACCATCATCTTACGCAGGTTGATTAAGCCATAACGCATTCTTCCCAACGCGGTATTGATACTGCACTTGGTTAAATCAGCAATTTCTTTAAAACTTAAATCAGCATAGTGACGGAGGATGATTACTTCTCTTTGCTCTTCGGGTAATAAATCAAGCATGCGGCGTACACGGTCATAGCTCTGGCGTTTCATCATTTTTGAATCAGCGCCTTCTTCACTAAAATTGATTACCTCAAAAATATCATGGTTATCGCTTGTTTTTATAGCAGGGGTTCTTTTCAGCTTACGAAAATGATCTACACACAGGTTGTGGGCAATACGCATAGCCCATGGTAAAAATTTTCCTTCTTCGGTGTAACGTCCGCCACGTACCGTATCAATTACACGGATAAATACATCCTGGAAAATATCTTCTGCAAGGTATTTGTCTTTTACCAGCAGGAAGATAGAAGTATAAATTTTGTCTTTGTGACGAAGTACAAGTGTTTCCAAAGCTTCAGAAGTTCCCTCCTGGAACAGGTGGATTAATTGTTGGTCGGATAGTTTGTTGAATGTGTGCATAGTGCTACATTTTAGCAGAGTTAGGCAATCAGTAAATAGTTAATTAAAATAAATACGTAGAAGTGATGCGATAGGCAAAATATGTGTTTTGGTTTTTAGAAATATTGGATTCGGGAATAAAAATAGTTTTTTTCTCTAATACAACAAATTTTTGGGGAAAAAACATTGACTCGCCGTAATTTCCGCAATTATTCAGCCAGCATTAGTTAAGGTAGAATTAATAGTTAGGCTTAAATTTGCCATCCTTCCATGACTACCACTAAAAAATCAAATACACTACCGGTATTGCCGGCAAAAAAAAAGGCTGATGATATTTATATACAGGGTGCAAGGGTCCATAATCTTAAAAATGTATCAGTTGCCATTCCCCGTAATAAATTAATTGTGGTTACAGGTGTATCGGGTTCGGGAAAATCCTCTTTAACGATTGATACCTTATATGCAGAAGGGCAGCGGAGATATGCAGAGAGCCTTAGTGCATATGCCCGCCAGTTCCTAAACCGGATGAATAAACCGGATGTTGATTTTATTAAAGGATTAAGCCCGGCTATTGCTATTGAACAGAAAGTAATCACCCGCACACCCCGCTCTACCGTTGGAAGCATGACGGAGATTTATGATTACCTGCGGCTATTGTTTGCAAGAGTTGGCAAAACTATCTCTCCTCTATCTGGCCGGGAAGTAAAGAAAGATGATGTAAATGATGTGGTGGAGGCAATTGCTGAATTAAAAGAAGGCGATAAAGTTTTAATCTTGGTACCATTTCGTATTCACCAGAAAAGAGAGGTAAAAGAAGAACTGAATATTTTATTGCAGAAAGGTTTTTCACGA
Organism: Sphingobacteriales bacterium; assembly: GCA_050256755.1. Taxonomy (GTDB): domain Bacteria; phylum Bacteroidota; class Bacteroidia; order Chitinophagales; family Chitinophagaceae; genus AWTP1-9. Next base: position 5,301 of record JBLMVP010000399.1, read on the forward strand.
ATTTATCATAATAAGGAAACATTACGAATTGAAGATTTATTAGACAGCAAAGACTTTAAACCGTCAACTGCCAAAACTCAGCACCCAACTTATCTTTTAGTTGATCGGCTCGTGGTAAAAGCTTTTGATGAAGATGACCGGCATCGTATAGCAGATTCTGTAGGTACCGCTTTTTATGAAGGAGAAGGAGAAGTTTATATTGAAGTAAACGGAAACAAACTTTCGCATTTCTCTAATAAGTTTGAATTAGATGGAATTGTATTTGAAGAACCATCACCTGATTTATTTTCATTTAATAATCCATTTGGCGCCTGCCCTGTTTGTGAAGGCTTCTCACAAGTGTTAGGAATTGATGAAGATTTAGTTTTGCCAGACAGAAGATTAAGTGTGTACGAAGGTGCAGTTGCTCCCTGGAAAGGTGAAAAGTTGAGTTGGTGGAAAGACCAGTTTGTAAAAGCCTCCGGCAAATTTGATTTTCCTGTTCATAAGCCTGTGGCAGATCTCTCGAAAAAACAATTGGCTGTACTATGGGAGGGCAACGAACATGCACATGGCATTAATGATTTCTTTAAAGAAGTAGAACAAAATTTATACAAAGTACAATATCGTGTTTTGCTATCGAGATACCGGGGCAGAACTTCCTGTTACGAATGTAAAGGTTACCGTTTACGTAAAGAGGCGTTGTATATTAAAGTGGGTGATAAACATATTGGTGAGTTGTGCGAAATGCAGGTGAAAGATTTAAAAGAATGGTTTAATAAGCTTTCATTTAGTGAATATGATATAAAGGTTTCCAAACGAATTTTAATTGAAATACATCACCGTCTTCAAACTTTACTGGATGTAGGTTTGGGTTATCTTACATTAAACCGTTTAGCCAACAGCCTGAGCGGTGGTGAAAGTCAGCGTATCCAGTTAACCAGGAGTTTAGGAAGCAATCTTACCAACTCACTTTATATTTTAGATGAACCATCTATAGGTTTGTATTCAAGAGATACAGTAAGATTAATTTCAGTTTTAAAACAACTGCGTGATTTAGGCAATACGGTAATTGTAGTAGAACATGATGAAATGATGATGAGGGAAGCCGACCATATTATAGATATGGGCCCTTTAGCCAGTCATTTGGGGGGAGAAATAATTGCAGAAGGTAATTATGAGGAAGTGATAGCAAACCGGCTAAGTTTAACAGGCAGGTATCTCAGAGGTGAATTAAAAATTGAAGCACCCGAACTCACCCGTAAATGGACACGTTCCGTTAAAGTGGAAGGGGCACAACAGAACAATCTTAAAAATATTACTGTCGAATTTCCGTTAAATGTTTTATGTGTGGTTAGTGGTGTTAGCGGAAGTGGTAAAACAACTTTAGTAAAACAAATTCTTTATCCGGCATTAAAAAAAATCAAAGGAGAATATGTAGATAAAGTTGGAATGCATAAAACCATTTCGGGGGATATAGATTATATCTCCCAAATTGAAATGATTGATCAAAATCCAATTGGCAAATCATCAAGGAGTAACCCGGTAACCTATATAAAGGCATATGATGAAATAAGGGATTTGTTTTCCAAACAACCGTTAAGTAAAATACGCGGCTTTCAGCCAAAACATTTTTCATTTAACGTGGATGGAGGGAGATGCGATGCCTGTAAAGGCGAAGGAGAACAGGTTGTTGAGATGCAGTTTCTTGCTGACGTGCATTTAACATGTGAAGTGTGTGCTGGCAAAAGATTTAAAGAAGAAGTGCTGGAAGTAACATACAAAGACAAAAGTATTCATGATATACTTGAACTAAGTGTTGATGAAGCAATTGATTTTTTCCGGAATGAAAAAGATGTAGTTAATAAAATCAAGCCTTTGAGTGATGTTGGTCTGGGGTATATTAAACTTGGGCAATCATCCGACACACTTTCCGGAGGCGAGGCACAAAGGGTTAAACTGGCATCCTTTTTAGGCAAAGGGAAAGGGCAGGGACATATCCTGTTTATTTTTGATGAACCTACTACAGGGCTTCATTTCCATGATATCAAAAAATTACTCTCTTCATTTAATGCGTTGATTGAACAGGGACATTCAATATTAGTAATTGAACATAATATGGATGTTATTAAATCTGCAGACTGGTTAATTGATTTAGGACCCGAAGCCGGTGATGGTGGTGGCGGCATTGTTTATGAAGGAAAGCCATCGGGTATTAAAAAAAGTAAGAAGAGTTATACCGGTAGCTTTATTTAGACGGGTCTTTTACTGTTTTATAAGCAAATGATTTTCTTTTACTGAACCGTTATCTGTCAACGACAATAAATAAACTCCTTTTGAAAATTTTGTTATATCAATTGTACAGGTATTTATTGAACTGGCGAACTTGTTCTGCCAGGTTTGTTGTCCTCTTAAATTTCTTATAGTAATAAAAACAGGTGAATTGGTGTAAATATTTTCCCAGTTTATTTTTATATATGCAGTTGAGGGATTGGGATAAATGGAAATACCGGTTTTGTTTTGTTTAGTTTCAGCAACCTGTACTGATGAGTAAAACTCATGCCCGTTTTTTGCAATGCCTTTAACTCTGTAATATGTTTTAGTGGCGTCTGTATTATCAACTGTATTGGTATAGCTTGTTTGTTGCTGATTATTAACAGCGGTTAATTTAGCAATGCTTTTCCACTGTTGTCCGTCAATGCTTCGCTGTAACAAATAATAATCCATGTTAATTTCATCTGTAACAACCCACCATGCCTCTATTTTATTTGCATGGGTAGAGATAAGAAAAAAGTTTAAAAATTTTACCGCTAAAACGCCCGGGCTAAATCCGTTTGGTGAAACCCCGCTATACTGGTCGGCATAAGCCGGGCCGGAAATAATACCATCATTGTTGGCATTATATTTAGTTTCTCCATCTATACTTATTATTTCCGATGAAGTACCGCTGTCACTTGTTATTTTGCCATTATCATAAATCTGTATTGCAGAACTCATTCCTAAAACCAACTTCCCTCCCGGTGCAAAATTAAGAGTGCCATAAATCCTGATTGTAAGATTGGGCGATGTTGAATAAATATTTGTTTTAACGGTAATTGTTTGTCCTTCAGGAATAACTACAGTGTCACCATTTTGAGGAATGCCACCCGGGCTCCAGTTACTGGCTACATTCCACCCTTGACCGGCATTGCTAACAACAGTTTTAATAGTTGCAAACGAAGAGAGGCTTATTAAAAATAAGAGGCAAAGAGAAAGTAAACTCTTTTTCACATTTATTGGATTTGCCCCTAAAATAAGTATAAACTACTAGAAAACTAAATTTTATTAAGTATTTATTCATTTTGTAATAAGTGTCAACACTTATATCAAAACTTAAAAATCATACAAAAAGGGATAAGTTCCTTAAGAGGGCGAATTACTATCTTAATTTATCCATGCTCTTTATTAATTTTTCATCTTTCCATATTCCTCTTAAAGCAAGTAATAAGAAAACGGGTATGGCAAAATAAAAAACAGACCACAGACTGATTGTTCCGCTGCTAAAGTTTTTCAATTGCAGAAATAATAAAGTAATTAAGATGGCTGATGCTATAAAAGTAAACAGGGTAATTCTTATTTGTAATTTTCTTTGTTTGTAAAGAAAAATAGCAATAAGAGAAGCTATGCCGGTACCCGCAGCCAAAATAGTGTGTAAAGTATTCGTTTGAGTTGTTAAAAGGGAAGGCTGACCAGCAGCATCTGTGCCGGCATAAAACTCAAACCTTAAAGTAAGGAAACTGCAAACCGCGGCAAGAAGTAACCAAATAGATTGTATGCGTTGTATCATGATAAAATATTTATCCTAATTCCGGGTACAAAGGGAAACTGCCCATAAAATTATTTATATCTTTTCGTACAGCAGCAATTACCATTTCATCATCAGCATTCATTAATACTTTATCAATGCTGTCAACCACAAAAGCCATATCAGTTTCTTTCAATCCCCTGGTAGTAATAGCAGGAGTCCCAATACGAATGCCTGAAGTTACAAAAGCGCTTTTATCATCAAAGGGCACCATGTTCTTGTTACAGGTAATGTCTGCTTTTACCAAAGCCTGTTCAGCTTTTTTACCGCTAATATTTTTATTGCGTAGATCTATCAGCATTAAATGATTATCTGTTCCCTCAGAGATGAGATGATACCCTTTGTCAACAAATGCTTTGGCCATTACCTGTGCATTACTGATAACCTGCTTTGCGTACACAGTAAATTCGTCACTTAAAATTTCTCCAAATGAAATGGCTTTGGCGGCAATAATATGTTCCAGCGGCCCTCCCTGCTGACCGGGAAATACAGCCATATCAACCAGGTTACTCATCATTCGCACATTGCCTTTAATATCTTTTAATCCAAAAGGGTTTTCAAAATCTTTTTTCATCAGTATAATTCCGCCTCTTGGCCCACGTAATGTTTTATGAGTAGTAGAAGTAACAAAATGACAATGCTCAAACGGGGAGTTCAATAAATTCTTTGCAATTAATCCGGCAGGATGTGCCATATCACACATTACAAAAGCACCCACTTCATCAGCCGCTTTGCGTATGCGGGCATAATCCCAATCACGGCTGTAAGCTGAAGCCCCGCAAATAATCAGTTTTGGCTTTTCTGTTCTTGCTTTTTCTTCCAGCATTTCATAATCCACTATACCGGTCTCTTTCTTTACACCATAAAAACTTGTCTGGTATAATTTGCCGGAAAAATTTACAGGAGAACCATGCGTTAAATGTCCGCCCATACTCAAATCAAGACCTAAAATTTTATCGCCTGGATTGATGATAGCACTCATCAGTGCAGCATTAGCCTGTGCACCACTGTGAGGTTGCACATTAGCATAGTCGCAATTAAAAATTTGTTTTAACCGGTCAATGGCTAATTGTTCTGTTTGATCTACTATTTCACAACCGGCATAATATCTTCTGCCGGGATAACCCTCTGCATATTTATTGGTAAGTACACTGCCCATGGCTTCCATTACCTGTAAGCTGGTAAAGTTTTCAGAAGCTATCAATTCAATTCCATGACGTTGACGGTCTAATTCCTTTCTTATCAGGTCAAATATTATATTATCTCTTTGCATGTGCGGCTGTTTGGGGCACAAATATAACCCCACCCGCTGAGCTTACAGACAAACTATAAAATTTTGTATTCACACGCTGTTAATAGTACCAATAAAAAAATCCCTATTTTCACAGCTTGTTTTTGCAGTTGTATTTTAACCACAAGCGATGAAAGCGATTATTCCCGTTGCAGGGGCAGGCACCAAACTGCGTCCGCATACATATACACAACCAAAGGCTCTTATTCCTTTAGCAGGTAAAACCATTCTCAGTATAATTGTTGACCAGTTAAAAGATGCCGGAATTACTGAATTTGTTTTTGTAGTGGGCTATTTGGGCGATAAAATTCACGATTATATAAAAGAAAAATATCCCGAGCTCCAATCCCATTTTGTGGTTCAAAATGAAAGAGAAGGATTAGGTCATGCACTTTCTTTAACCAGGGAAGTAGTGGGGAATGATGAAATTGTTATTGTGCTGGGTGATACCATTTGTGAATTTAATGTAACAGAAGTTTTAAATAACCCGCATTCCATGCTGGGCGTTAAAAAAGTAGATGACCCCAGGAATTTTGGAGTGGCAGAAATTGAAGAAGATGGTTTTATCAGCAGGGTTGTGGAGAAACCTCATATCCCCAAATCAAATATGGCCTTGGTTGGTATTTATAAAATAAAAGAGAGCAGTATTTTATTTGATTGCCTGGAATCGAACATTAAGCAGGGCGTAAAAAGTTATGATGAATATAATTTAACCGATGCCATTGAATGTATGATTGGACAGGCAGTAAAAATTAAATCTTTTAAAGTTCAGAGCTGGTTTGATTGCGGACGGAAAGAAACATTATTAGAGTCCAATTCTACCATGCTTAAAAAGTTTGGCAGCACGATTTCCACAGAACATAATTTTGAAAATACCATCATTGTTCCCCCCGTAAGTATTGCTGCGGGATGCGATATACGAAATTCCATCATTGGCCCTAATGTGGCCATTGGTGAACAGACCAGTATTCATTATTCCATCATCAAGGAATCCATTATCGGCTCCTATACTAATTTGTTTGAAATTGTACTCGACAATTCGCTTATCGGCAGTGATGCTGAAATTAAAGGGGAGAGCCGCAGCCTGAATATTGGCGATAATACAGAGATTGATTTGGGGTAACCTTCACTTCTCTTTTTAGAAACCAGGCCAAAAAATGGGGATCAGTACCGCAGATGAAAGACGCCATCTCACCCTTCACCATTAGCTAAAGTCATTACCGGTAAAAGTTTTTGTTGACTTTTATCAAGTATTTAATCTTAACTGCTTTTTATACTGTCATTGCACTAATATATATCCATAAGCTAATTTGTCATATGCTGTTTAACGGCAATCCCACCCTCTATTCAACAGAATAGTACAAATACTTAAAATTTCAACCTGTAAAGGGCAAGATATTCAGTATAAAACAAGACAGGCAAAGCCCACTCAAAGGCATGGATAAAGCATGGATAAAGGCAGGTAAAAGCGTTGATGGTATATGAATAAATTATGATTATGCCCAATTGCCGGTAATGATGCCATAATAATAAGATACAATATTGACTTTTGTCAATAAAAACCATAACGTTTTAGCCGCAGTCAATTAGCATATTCCCATCTGCCGAAATTATATAACTGCTCTCAACGGTGACATTCAGCAGATAAACAGTATCTTAAAAATATTCCCTGCCTCATTGCAACGTTTCAGCAAAGCTTGTGTCATTACGTAAAGCAGTTCTTTAAATTCTGGTATATTGCGGCATAATTTTTTGTCATGCAGCCTTTTTCTAACCGGGTTACCAAATTATTTGGAATAGATTATCCCATCATACAGGCAGGAATGATTTGGGCCAGCGGTTGGAGGTTAGCCAGTGCGGTAAGCAATGCCGGCGGCCTGGGCATAATTGGCAGCGGTAGTATGTACCCGGAAGTTTTAGCAGAGCATATCAAAAAATGCAAGGCAGCCACTAATAAACCATTTGCCGTAAACGTTCCCATGCTTTATCCCGATATAGATAAGCATATGAAAATAATTATAGAAGAAAAAGTTCCCATAGTTTTTACTTCTGCCGGTAACCCAAAGACGTGGACAAACGTATTAAAAGAGCAGGGAATCAAAGTAGTGCATGTGGTAAGCAGCAGTAAGTTTGCAAAAAAAGCAGAAGAGGCAGGATGCAACGCAGTAGTAGCCGAGGGTTTTGAAGCCGGAGGGCATAATGGCCGGGAAGAAACAACTACCATGGTATTAATTCCTGCTGTGGCAAATGCAATTGACATACCGGTTATAGCAGCCGGTGGAATTTATAGTGGAAGAAGTATGCTGGCAGCAATGGTATTAGGTGCAGAAGGAGTACAGATGGGAACAAGGTTTGTGGCCAGTGAAGAAGCATCCTCGCATACCAGTTTTAAAGAAGCAGTAATTCATTCGCAGGAAGGGGATACAAGATTGATGATGAAAAAACTTACTCCTGTAAGAATAATGAGAAATAGGTTTTTTGAAGAAATTGAAAAGGCAGAACTTAGTGGCGCAGGTGAAGAGGAATTGAAAGTTTTATTAGGAAGGGCAAGGGCCAAAAAAGGAATGTTTGAAGGCGATTTAGAAGAAGGTGAATTAGAGATTGGGCAGGTTAGCGCCTTATTAGATAATATTCTGCCCGCAGCAGCGATTGTGAAGCAAATTTGGTCTGAATTTAATATTGCCCTGAAACAACCATTACAAAGAAACTAAACTTATAGAGTTATGGGCCGAAATAAACTGTTAGCGGGATTATTGGTAGCACTGCCAATGTCTTTGGTTGCTAATGCTACCTCCAATAATAAAAAAATGAATTCAGGTGAAACCTGTATTACAGGGATAGTTATTGATGGCAAAACAAAAAAGCCCATACAGGGTGTTACCATTTCTGCTACATCCTCCAAATTACAGGGAGAAAAAGAAATCAGTTCTAACAACCAGGGCGGTTTCAGGTTTGAATCAGTACCTGTTAATGATTTAATGATAATGTTTGAAAAGAAAGGATACAGAACCGTGAGGAAAGAAGGATCTAAATTAAAAGAGGGCGAACTAATGAAACTAACCATAGAGTTAATTCCTCAGTTAGATGATGAAGAAGGAATGGAAAGCCCGTTAAGACCAATTATAGGAACTGGTTTTGGTGGCGATGATAAAAAAAGGAAATAATTCTGTCAGGAATAGAAAAGCCTTCTC
>JBLMVP010000400.1:0-6025 GCA_050256755.1 Sphingobacteriales bacterium
AAAAATTATTGAGGAAAGTTTAGGTTATTCTTTCATCAAACATATTGATAACTCTGCCGGGATACTCCGCCATACTCAACTACAAATGGATATGGTTCGGCTCGGTATCGGTTTGTACGGAATTAACAGCAGTAACTCCCCACTCCTGCAATTACAGGAAGTATCTTCTTTAAAAACTACTATCGCACAAATAAAAAAGGTAAAAAAAGATGAAACAGTTGGTTATGGAAGAAAAGGTTTGGTAAAGCAGGATTCAACCATTGCAGTGGTTAGGATTGGTTATGCTGATGGTTATTCAAGAAAACTCGGTAATGGCAAAGGGTTTATGCTGGTTAATGGAAGACGGGCACCTGTTATTGGTAATATTTGCATGGATATGACCATGCTTGATATTACAGGTATTGAAAATGTGAATGAAGGGAATAAAGTAATTGTATTTGGAAATAGCTTATCAGTTACAGAAATAGCCAAAGCTGCTGAAACAATTCCATACGAAATCATGACTGGGATTAGCCAACGGGTTAAGCGCATATATTTTGAGGAATAACTTTCTATCATAATTTAACAAATTCACAGCCAGGAACTGCCAACTGAGAACTCCCTCTCTTCCCCTATCTTTGCCACTTAAAATTTTTGATAAGTGAAGCTCCGTCATCTTATTCTTTTAATAGTACTAATAGTTCTGGGAGACCAGGCATTAAAGTTTTGGATTAAAACCAGTTTTTATTACGGTGAAGAAAGAAAAGTACTTGGTGGCTGGTTCCGTTTATATTTTATAGAAAATGAGGGTATGGCATATGGCTGGAAATTTAGTGGGGGCTGGGGTAAAATGGCTTTAACAATTTTTCGATTAGGTGCTGTAATTTTTGGTACCTGGTATTTAGGCAGAATTATTAAAAAAGGATATCATAAAGGTTTTATTATTTGCGCCGGGTTAATTTATGCTGGTGCACTGGGTAATTTAATTGACAGCCTTTTTTATGGTTTGATATTTAACGGAAGTACCCCCGATACTGTTGCTACATTATTTCCAAAGAATGGCGGTTATGCAGGCTTTCTTCACGGGCAGGTAGTGGACATGTTGTACTTTCCTTTATTAGAGAACAAAACTTTCCCTTCGTGGATTCCATTATGGGGTGGCGAAAGATTCACTTTCTTTTCTGCGATTTTTAATATAGCTGATGCTTCTATTTCTATAGGTGTGATAACATTACTTTTATTTCAGAAGAAATTATTCAGGCATCACCAAACAGAAGAAGTAAGTCCGGCTATTGAAACAAATACTACCGTTAGCGACGAAACACAGGTATCATAAAAAAACCGTCCCACTTTAGCAGGACGGCCCGTAATGCATACGGTTTCCCCTGGCACAAAATTTTTTTATTCTTTGCAGAATTGCCTAATCAGTTCAGCGTTATCAAAAGGATTGTTATTGAGAGAAAGTTGTTTCATAAGGTTTGCTGTATTGGTACCGGGCATAAAGGTATCCTTAATCTTATAGAATTAACAGCTGTTTAATACCACGTAAACTATCCTCCTAAAAAGGAAAATTACTACTGAAAAATCCCTTCGAACAGTATATAATCCTAAAAATTAAAGAGTTATAACGCCATTGGCTTTTTTATTTTCCTAATAAGAAAAATATTTTTTTCGCGTTTATATAATTAGTTCCGAAGGTTTAACAGCTTATTGGTAATAAACAACCTGATTTTTGAACTACTTAATCGAAACCCTTTACAATGAAAAAAGCAATTGTACCCCCAACCTTACTTACCGTGGCGCATTCTGTTCCATTAAAAATAATTGCAACTAAATCTTCAGCAACAGTTATTAAAGAAAGTAATGCAGCCTTTTGGTCAGCAACAAAAATTTTTTCAATCAACAATAAAACAAAAGAAATTAAATTAAATTTTCCGGATTCTATTTTGCCCACTGAGCCGGAATGGTATTCCAATTACGAATAAGTCTCAATCCACATGGTTTTATATTAAAAAGGCTGGTCATTGTTACCAGCCTTTTTTTTATCTTATTTATTTATCCATAACAAACTGCCATCACCATAACTTAAAAACCGAAAATCATTTTGCAGGGCATAATCATATACTTGTTTCCAGTCCTTACCAATTAAAGCAGCTACAAGTAAAAGTAAAGTAGAATTGGGTTGATGAAAATTAGTAATAATGGCGTCGGCAATTTTAGGAGTATACCCCGGCACAATTAATATTTTTGTGGAAATGATAAGTTGTTCCATTTTTCTTTCATTCATCCATGTGAGTAAAGACTGCAAAGCCAGTTCTGTAATTATAGTTTTACCAGAAAGATCATAAGCATCCCATTGCTTTATTTCGATTTCTTCTAAACTAATGCCGGGATTATAATATGCTTTCAATCCCATCCAGTATAAAGTTTCCAGCGTACGTAATGATGTAGTACCAACCGGGATAATTTCTTTGGGAAGATAGTTGAGAATATATTCAATCGTTTCTTTCTTTACCTCAATCCATTCTGCATGCATTTCATGCTGTCCCATCGTTTCGCTTTTCACCGGTTTAAAGGTTCCCGCACCTACATGAAGTGTAACAAATTGATGTGTGATATTTTTTTCATCCAGTTTTTGCAAAACTTCATTGGTAAAATGCAAACCGGCCGTGGGTGCTGCAACTGAACCTTCTTCTCTGGCATAAACAGTTTGGTATCTTTCATAATCACTGGCTTCTGCTTTTCTTTTTATGTAAGGCGGTAGAGGAATTACTCCCAGGTGATGTAATACTTCGGAAAAATGTAAATGCGCAGGTTGCCAGGAAAAATTGATTATAAATGCTTCTGTAGTTTTATCAGCTACCTCCGCTTTAAAAAACAATGATTGTTTCTTTTGATTAATAACAACTTCCACTTTCTTTTCCAATGGCCCATGTTTCCATTTACCGGCACCTCCTACCATACATTTCCATTTTACTGTTCCGGTAACTTGCATGGCGTGTAAAGGATCAGTATGTTCATAAGGTTCCAGGCAAAACAATTCTATAACTCCACCAGTTGCTTTTTGAAACAAAATTCTTGCTTCAATTACTTTGGTGTTATTAAAAATAAGTAAGGAGTTTGGGGGAATATGTTGCGAAATATTTTTATAAATATCTTCTTCAATCCGTCCATTTTTATACACCAGTAATTTGGATTCATCTCTTTTTGGCAATGGATATTTAGCTATCCTGTCATCGGGCAGATGGTAGGTAAAATCTTTTATTGCCAGTTCCCTTGGATTAATCATTGTGCGAATGTCGGGAGAATGTTTTTTAATTCATCAATGGAAGATAACAGCCTGATTATTTTTTCTTAACCGGCAAAAATGCCTGGGCCAGTAAAAATCCAAGCAAAGCTCCATACCCAGTACTCCGCCAGGGGTGGCTCCAGATGGCACATCCGTTTATACAGCCAACCTGCTTATAATAAATATAGCCGCTGACGGCACCAATTATGGTAAGTACAGTTGTAAAAATTATTTTCCCGGGTAAAGTCATATCTGCAAATATAAGAAAGCTGCCGGCCTTTAATTAACCGACAGCTTTTCATGAGGTAATATTGTTTTACAACATAGTAATCGGTTCTGAATAATCTGTTAACGGAAATAAACCGGATGCTTTTAACCCGTTAAAGCCAGCTGAAATATTTACCAGGTTAGTAAACCCTCTTGATTTTAAAATGGAAATAAAAATCACACTACGGTAGCCACTTAAACAATGCACATAATAAATTTCATTTGGATTTAATTTATACATCTGCTCATTAATAAAGCCGAGCGATAAATTCTCTGCACCAATAATATGCTCACTGTCGTATTCACTTTTCTTACGCACATCCAGTATTTTAATGGATTTATTTTTCTTCATCAGCTCTGCTAATGCCTCGGCTGAAATATTCTGGATACTGTCTAACGGTAATCCTTCTTTTTGCCAGGATTTAAAACCACCTTCCAGGTAACCAATACAATTATCATAACCTACTCTCGACAATCTTGTTATGGCTTCTTCTTCCCTGCCCGGTTCTGTAATTAGTAAAATGGGTTGTTTTAAATCAGGAATTAAGGCGCCAACCCATGGAGCAAAATCTCCACCCAACCCAATATTGATTGAATTGGGAATAAATCCTTTTACAAATTCCCGGGTACTGCGGGTATCTAATAACAAAGCTTCTGTTTCATTGGCTGCTGCTTCAAACGCTTTGGTGCTGAGTGCATGCATGCCCCTGTTTAATACTTTGGTAAAGCTTTCGTAACCAAATTTGTTGAGCTGTACATTTTTCGGGAAATATTGCGGAGGCGTTGTTAAACCTTCCAGCACTTCTTTTATAAATTCTTCTTTGCTCATATCACTGCGCAAAGCATAATTGAATTTCTTTTGATGACCGAGTGTGTCCACTGTTTCATTACTCATTTTTTTTCCACAGGCAGAACCTGCGCCATGACCGGGATAAACTGTTACATCATCAGGCAATGGCATTATTTTGTTTCGGAGTGAATCAAATAAATATCCTGCCAGTACTTCCTGTGTAACATTACCTTTCTGTGCCAAATCCGGACGGCCAACATCACCAATAAACAAGGTATCACCGGTGAAGATGGCAGCAGGTTTTCCATTTTCATCTTTTAATAAATAACAGGCAGACTCCATTGTATGACCGGGAGTATGTAATAACCGGATGGTTACCTTACCTATTTTAAATTCTTCCTTATCGGTTGCCACATGTGCTGCAAAAGCAGGCAGGGCTGTTGGACCATAAACAATAGTAGCTCCTGTCGCTTTGGCTAAATCCAAATGACCGCTTACAAAGTCGGCATGAAAATGTGTTTCAAAAACATATTTAATTTTAGCTCCATTCTTTTCCGCTCTTTGCAAATAGGGTTTTATCTCCCGCAGGGGGTCAATGATAGCTGCTTCGTTTTCACTTTGAATATAATAGGCGCCATGGGCAAGGCAGCCGGTATAGATTTGTTCTATTTTCATAGCTGAATCATTTGCCGCAAAATTGCCCTGATTTTAATCACTAGCCTATGACTTTTGTCACGTGGGTAGTTGAGGAAAGTTTAAGTTTAGTACAAAAAGAAATCCCTCCAAAACTGAAGGGATTCTTTACAACTAAAAACGCTATTCTTCAACAAACATTAATCAGGCTTCTTGCCGTCTAAAAAAGTATTGACGGTACTGATTTCAGTTTTATTATTTTCATCGGTCTTAACCGTATAACTGCTGTAAAAATTTTCCACCGTGTTAATAGTATTGTACAATTCCATATTGCGGCGGAGATAAGCCGGCACGTTGTCAAACTCGTTATTTGGGTCGGCAGCATTAATGTTGAACGACAGGTTACGTAATTTCTGTAAACGTTCAGCTGCTTTCTTCCGTTGCTCTTCTGCCTCATCCGTTATTACCGGAGGCTCTTCCGAAGAACTTAACTGAATTGTTTGATGGGCCACGGGCTCTTCCGCCGCTTGTGGATTGTTTTTAACTACCAGTTGCATGTCAACAGGCGCTTCCTCCTCAAGATTGACAATATGCAACTGAAATTGCTGAGCTTCCACAGGATTTTGCGCATTGGACTTATCATCTTCGGTTGTTTCCTCAGTATAGATATTGGCTGGCCTGGCCAGGTATCCGCCACTGACTACTTTAACCGAAGGCTCTTCAATTATTTTTGTTTCTTTATTAATAACGGGCTCTTCCGTTGGCTTTTTATTGATTGAATCATCTGCCGGTTTTAATTCAAAATGAATGGGTTCAAACTCTTTTACTTCAACAATTGGTTCAACCGGAGTTTCTTCTATCACCGGCATAAACTGTATAACAGGTGTTTCCTGTTTTACTTCCACTAATTGTGGCGCTAAATCCAGCGGTGCTGAGCCTGACGAAGCACCTTCTTTTACTTCCGATACTTTTATTTCTTCCTTTTTTTCTTCTTCTTTTACAGGTGCAATGAATGGTTCATCAAACAATAATGCCGGCTGATGATGAAAAATTTTTTTCTCTTCCGC
>JBLMVP010000401.1:0-2878 GCA_050256755.1 Sphingobacteriales bacterium
CCGGCAAATAATAAACCTTTACGAATGGGGTCTTCTTTTACCACATTAATAGGATCATCAGGTAATCCATTCACAATTTCTTTCCACGTTTTACCTCCGTCGTTGGTTTTGTAAATATGAGGTTTCATATCATCGCAACGAATCCTGTTGACGGCAGCATAAGCAGTATTTACATCTGTATGACTGGCATCCATCAGTGAAACTTTACTCCAGCTCGTTACGGAAGGTGGAGTAACATTTGTCCATGTTTTTCCACCGTCTTTTGTTATATGAATAAAGCCATCATCTGTTCCCACCCAAATGGTGTTGATATCTTTGTATGATGGAGCAATGGTATATATCACACCACGTCTTGGCATCTTTTTCATTTCCTCATTGGTATAAATGCCAATGCTCGATGGGATATCCCAGCTTTCTCTTGTTAAATCAGGACTGATAACCTGCCAGCTGTTTCCTTTATCAGTTGTTTTAAACAATACATTGCCTGCAAAGAACAATGTCTTTTTATCAACCGGAGAAAATATGATTGGTGCGGTTCTTATAAAACGATACTTACCGCTGCGAACAGTTTCGGGTAAAATATTTTGTACCTGGCCGGTGCGTTTATCATACTTTGTAATTTTACCGCCGTAAATAATATTGTTGTCATTTGGATCGGCAATTACATAACCGTATTCTTCTGCACTTACCGGGTGCCAGTCGCGAAAAGTAATTTGTCCGTCATTACTTCTTGATGCAATTCCCACACTACCACTTTCCTGCTGACCACTGTAAACATTATAAGGAAAAGCATTATCTGTACTTACATGATAAAACTGTGCGGTGGGCTGATTATACCAGCTTGAAAAAGTTTCACCGCCATTCACGGTGATGATAGCTCCCTGGTCGCTGGCAATTAAAATAATATTAGGATTATCAGGATTAATCCAAATACGATGATAATCATCTCCACCCGGCGCACCGCGGAATGCATTCCATGTTTTTCCACCATCTAAACTTTTCCATGTAACTACATTAGCTGAATAAACAATGTCAGCATTTTTTGGATCCACTTTTATTTCAGCAAAATCACTTCCCCTTCCCCAAAAACGGTTATCAGGATTTGCTTTATACCAGTTTTCACCGCCATCATCACTCCGGTAAATACCACCGTAAGCGCCTGCATCTACTGTTGCATATAAACGGGAAGAATTAGAAGGAGCAATACTAAAACCAATTCTCCCTAATCCCTGCTCAGTGGTGGGTAAACCATTGATTAATTTTTTCCATGTAGTGCCGCCATCAATACTTTTAAACAAACCACTTTCTTTCCCATTCCAGGCGCCATTTTCCCATGGGCCTTGTCTTCCGGCCCACATATCTGCATAAATGATATTGGAATTATTTGGATCGATAGCCACCTGTATGGCCCCTGTATTTTCATCTTTATATAAAACACGTTCCCATGTTTTGCCACCGTTAGTGGTGCGGTAAACTCCTCTTTCTTCATTAGCGCCGTAAGGATGACCTAATGCCGCTGCAAAAACTATATTTTCATTTTTTGGATCAATCGCTAAACCACCAATTTGCTGTGCATCTTTTAAACCAGTGTTGATCCATGTTTTACCTCCATCCGATGATTTATATACACCATCACCCACTGATAAATCGGGACGCTGAACCCCTTCACCACTGCCAACATAAATTACATTGGGATTAGAAGGCGAAACCACCACATCCCCAACAGAACCGGTAGGCTGATCATCAAAGATGGGTTTCCAGGTGCGGCCAAAATCGTTGGTCTTCCAAACACCACCATCGGTTACGCCAATATAAAATACATTAGGTTGTTGTGGTACGCCTACAGCCCCTATTGTTCTGCTACCGCGGTGGGGACCAATCATCCGCCATTTCATGGCATTAAATAAATTGGGGTGATAGTGTTGTGCTGTTGAAATAATATGTAAGCAAATAACAAAAAGAAATGAATTGAGAAATTTTTTCATATAGCAATGATTGAATGATGTAAGGAATGAAGTTAAAGAGAAATGGGTATACTCAGGCACAAAAAATAAACCATTAAAGAAGTATGGTTTTAAATTTACCCGAAGTAATTTCTGCTATTCTGCCATCACTCCGGAAAGCAGAGCCACTGAATGTGCCGCTGATTACATGAGTAGCATGAATATAACTGTCGATGGTAACAGTAAACCTTGTACCCGGGTCAGTCATAAAAATATAGGGGGCTCCGTGCTGATAATAATAAAATGCAGTTTTTTTTATGGTGAGATTAAATTTATCACTGTTTAAGGGATTGTCTTCCAGGTATACCGTTATAACCAGGCCTGTATCGAGCGAACATGAAGAAGGACCAAAAAAAGTAAAGGCTGATCTTTCAAAAGTTAAGATGGCAGTATCAATCCTTCCGCATAATAATGAGTTGCCGGATTTAAAACTCCATTTGGATGCTTGTGGTTCTGCTGTTTCTATACAGGAAGAACAAACGGGAAATTCTGCTGTAACCGGTTTGATTGTGTCCACAGGTAATTGTACAGGTATATCATCCTGTTTTTCATAACTGTATTCTTTATAGCAACCGGATAAAAGAATTATCAGAATAAAAAAGCAGATTGTATGATTTGTTTTTATAACCATAATTGCAACAATTATGAAGATAAGAAGTTTTCATGGCGTAGATACTATGAAATTATTAAGCTGAGCGCCAACAGGCTTGTATAAATTTATTAAAGGTTGCTATATCTAAGCTTATAATTATAAAGATTAAATTAGTTTTATCTATGCCTATTTTAGTTTCGTCTAGCGAATCAATACTGTCGTTCCTTTCAACATAATCTTTTTGCCTGTATCCCTGTTGATATATTTTAAATACCAGGCATAA
>JBLMVP010000402.1:0-9169 GCA_050256755.1 Sphingobacteriales bacterium
CCTAAATAAATAACAGCTGTTTTATTATCGTTGAGGTCAAATTGTTTTTTTACAGCATCGATTACCCCGTTCTTATTGCTCTTTAGCTCTCCTGCATCACCAATTAAAATAATGCGGTAACTGAGATTGCTATTTTGAGATAACAATCCAAAAGGTAATAACAAACAAATCAATAAAATCTTTATAGTCAGTTTCATCTCTACTGATAAGCATTGTACTTGAAAAGCAGGATATTGGCCGTTCCGTCAGAAGCCTCGTTAGAAATATACATATCACCATTGGGTGCAAAACTGATTCCCTCAGGTTGTTTAAATTCTGATACAGGTAATTCATACACATCTTTCACCACACCATTTACATCGGCTACCACCAGCAGTTTATTAATTGAGGAAAGGATATAAAGATTTTTATCCATAGGGTTTATAGTTGCTGCAGATGGTTTGAAATGCAGTTTGTCTTTTTTAATTTTTGCAGCAATCGATTTTATATCGATTTGAAAAGCCGGTTCTGTCTTCCATGTTTTAGCAGTAGCATCAAAAGCAAATACGCTTACAAATTTTTTTTCATTATCCATAGAACAGGATTTGCAAACCATCATCAGGCTTTTTCTTCCCTCATCATAATACAATCCTTCAAATTCACTTTCAGTAAAAGGAGATGGAAATTTTTCGTGGGTAGTGCTATCAGTAAATGGATCCTTTAACAAATAAATATTGCCATCACTTCTTAAAAGGTACCAGTCAGTTCCTGTAAAAGTAATATCTTCAAAGTCACCCGCCTTTGCTGCTGACCAGCTTCTTGGTTGTTTACTTTTAGCAGGGTTGATAATGAATATTTTTCCTTCCTCATCATTTTCAGCAACAATTTCACTATCATTTTTAAATACAATACCTGAAATTTCATCTAATGATTCAGCAAGAAATATTTTTTTTGGTTCTCCAAGCTGGTAACCCCGTGGAGAAGGAATTGATTCGTTTTTATCGCCATCTAAAAAACGGCAACTGCAAAAAATAATAAGTAAAAACGAGGAAAAGCTTATTCTCATAAATGTAAATGCTTCTTTAAAATTAACAGAAAAAGGAGAAATGCGTTAACTTGACAAAAAATTTATAATTAAATGGCATTGACTGAAGAAATAGTAACGGAAGTTAAAGCACACGTATCATCCCTCTTCTGGCAATACAGCAATATGCAGTTACCTTATCATAATCTATTGCATACCGAAAGAGTGGTTAAAGCTGCTGAAAAAATATCCGCTCATTATGATTTACCCGCAGAAGATAAACTAATTATAACTACTGCAGCCTGGTTTCACGATGTTGGCTATTTATTGGGAATACCAGAAGAACATGAAATAAGAGGAACAGAAACTGCTGCTATTTTTTTACGCTCAAAAAATATGGATGAGCCAACAATTGAAAAAGTTAAAGGTTGCATACTGGCTACCAAAATGCCCCAGAACCCGCAAAACTTACTGGAAGAAATTGTTTGCGATGCGGATGTATTTGACTTAGGGACGGATCAGTTTAAGGTGAACGATAATAATATGCATAAGGAAAAAGAACTGATTAGTGGTAAATACATAACAAAACAGGAATGGAGACAACAAACCATTAAGTTCCTGGAAGCTCATCATTATTTTACTTCTTATGCAAATGAAAAAGCTGGAACAATAAAAGCCGAAAATCTTGAAAAATTAAAAACAAAATTTCTTGAAAAAGGCGGAGCCTACATACCAGTTACCACAGAACCAACACCGGAAGAAATAAAAGCTGCCCGAAAAAAAGAAAAAGAGAATACACCCGAACGTGGTATTGAAACGATGTTCCGGATTACTTCAGCCAACCATTTAAAACTGAGTGATATGGCAGACAGCAAGGCCAATATCATGATTTCGGTAAATTCTATTATTGTATCGGTACTCCTGTCTGTGTTGTTCCGCAGGCTGGAAGAATTTCCTAATCTTAAAATTCCAACAATCATTTTCTTAGCTGTCTGTGTGCTCACCATTGTATTTGCAGTATTGGCCACCAGGCCCAAAATATCTACTGGCAAATTCACCAAAGAAGATATTGACCAGAAAAAAACTAATCTCCTGTTCTTTGGCAACTTTCATAAAATGACTTTGGAAGAATATGAATGGGGGATGATGGAAATGATGAAGAACAAAGATTACCTGTATGGCAGTTTGATTAAAGATATTTATTTTCTTGGAGTGGTACTGGGTCGCAAATACCGCTTGCTGCGTATAGCTTACAGTATCTTTATGTTTGGATTTGTGATAGCCGTATTATCTTTTGCTGTGGCTATTTTCTTTTTCCCGGTCACCACTTAATCTGTTTAGTTTGTTATTGATATTATAAAATGGTGCTTTATTCATTTTATAAAATTTAATAAAACTATTTTTGTTTTTAAAATAGTTTCTGCTGAAAAAAATTATTGGAATATTTATTTTTCTTGGGTTGATAACAGTTTTTTATGTAAATGGACAAATTACTGATTCTCTCCACTTAAAGAAAACTTTAACCGACAGTATTTATCCTCAAAAAGATTTGGGAGATTTAATAAGCAAATGGTTCGGCCATCCTCCCAAAAAACAAATCAACCCAGCAGAAATCAACAAACAAAAAACTTATATATCCGTTTTCCCTGCTGTGGGTTATACTCTGCAAACAAAGCTGGCTGCAATTTTAGCAGGAAATATTGCTTTTTATATTTCACCATACAACACCAATTTATCTGCCATTACTTCAAGCATTGCTTATACCCAAAACAAACAATTTACACTTCCTGTTCAGTATAATATCTGGACAAAAAATAATCATTATAATTTCCAGGGCGACTGGAGGTATTATAAATACCCGCAGGAAACTTTTGGATTGGGAAGCGACAACTCATTTAAGAATGACGGCAACCTGATTGATTATTCTTACCTGAGATTTTACAATGTCGCATTAAAAAGTATTGCCAAAAATGTTTACGGCGGTATTGGTTATTTTTTAGATTATCACTGGAACATATCAGAAGCCGGTTATACTGATGGGCGAGTGTCTGATTTTAATTTATATGGTGCAGAAAAACAATCAACTTCTTCCGGTATAGGGATAAACTTTTTGTATGATAGCAGAACAAATCCCGTTAATCCTTCAGGTGGTGCTTATGCCAATATACTTTACCGCTCTAATATAAAAAAACTGGGAAGTAACAGCAACTGGCAATCATTGCTAATTGATGCCAGAAAGTATTTTCCT
Organism: Sphingobacteriales bacterium; assembly: GCA_050256755.1. Lineage (GTDB taxonomy): Bacteria > Bacteroidota > Bacteroidia > Chitinophagales > Chitinophagaceae > AWTP1-9. Next base: position 3,252 of record JBLMVP010000402.1, read on the forward strand.
CTTTCAGCGCATTCAATAATAGGTATATGGAGTTATAACTGGCTCATTTTGTCCGGCAAACCTCCTTACCTCGATTTACCAAGCACCGCATGGGATACTTATACTAATACAGGGAGAGGATTTATACAGGGAAGATTCCGAAGTAACTATATGCTTTATTTAGAAAGCGAATATCGTTTTCAATTAACCAATAATGGATTACTGGGTGGAATAGTGTTTGCCAATACACAGGCTTTTGTCGATTGGCAAACCAATCGTTTCAACAAATTACAACCGGCTGCCGGCGCCGGCTTAAGAATTAAGCTGAATAAATATTCCAAAACCAATTTAGATATAGATTATGGAATTGGTGCAGGTGGTAGCCGTGGATTGTTTATCAATATCGGTGAAGTATTTTAATAAACTATTCTTTAAAAACAAGATTCGTATTCACCTTGCATAATCAATACAAGAAAGAATAGCCAAAAAAATTAATCATGTTTTTTATTTTTTTTCTTTTCTTCTTCTTCCAAATCCAACACTAATTTTTCTGCACCACCTTCAACCCGGTTTTGCAAGTCTTCCAGTAAACCCGCATCAGATAGATCTAATGGATGAGAATTCGCCCAGTCGTGATGGGCAATTTCCTGGAGCCGTTCTACAATATCGGGATCATTTACTTCAATCGCCAGTTCCCTTCTGTCATCAAAACTTCCCGGAGATAAATTGATTGAGCCAACAATGGCGCGGCAACCATCAGCAAGCAACATTTTGCCGTGCAGTTTTAAATGCCTGAGTTTATGAATTTTTATTCCTACATCATCCATAATTCTTAATCCGCCCACACCTTCCACTAATTTTTCTGTTTTCAATGTGTGTGGGGGCCGTACCATTACATGCACTTTTACACCACGGCTGGCTGCCCGTACTAAACGTTCAATAATTACCAGGTCCTGGAACCGTTCATTCTGGATAAATAAAGTATGTTTGGCTTCATCAATAAATTTGGCAATTCTTGTTCGGCCATTACCTCTGCACCAAATTAGTTTGGCATCTTCGCCGGGGTTAAAATCTCTTCTTTCCCAATCTGCTTCAAAACAGAGAATAATCTCCTCTACTTCATGGATGTTGGAAGTTACTATTGCGTAATCTCTTGTTTCAGTAAGATTTTTTGTTTCCCAGTTCAATGATTTTACAAAAGCAATTTTATCGTCAACCACCATTGACTTTTCATGTGTTAAAACAAAATCAGGATTACTGTCTTTTACTTCAATACCTGCTGCTGCCAGCACTTTGTATGTTTCTTCATTTTCAAGTTCACCACTCCTCCTGAAAGGATTCAGCATTACTTTTACTTTAACACCTCTATTTTTTGCAGCTATAAGTGCATTGATAAGATCGGGATCAGAAAACAAAAACATTTTGACACGCAATATTTTTTCTGCCGCATTAATTGCTTCTATTATTGACTTAGAAGTATCGTCAGGTAAAACTAAAATAGATCGATGCGACATGAGCTTTTAAAAGTTTTGATTAAGCAAGTTAAACCTTACATCAATGAAATAGTATCACCGGATTGCATATGGTAAAGTTCAGCATAAATTTCTCCTTTTTTAAGTAACTCTTCATGTGTTCCTTCCTCTGCCACAGCCCCATCTTTAATTACAAATATTTTATCGGCATCCCGGATGGTGCTTAAGCGATGAGCTATGGTTATAACGGTTCTGCCTTCCATCAATTTTTCCAGAGCCTGCATTACCACCTTTTCTGATTCAGCATCAAGTGAAGCCGTTGGTTCGTCTAATATTAAAATAGGTGAATTTCTTACAACAGCACGGGCAATTCCAATACGCTGTCTTTGGCCGCCTGAAAGCGTTAGCCCTCTCTCGCCAACTAATGTATCATATCCATGCGGCATCTTCTTAATAAATTCATCAGCATTCGCCATTTTAGCAGCGGCAATTATTTCTGCTTCTGTAGCACCTGGTCTTCCATAAGCTATATTATCATGGATAGAGCCATAGAATAAAACTGTGTCCTGTAACACAAATCCAATTTGTCTGCGTAAACCTTCCAGTTTAAAATCCGTTATATCATTTCCATCAATAAAGATTTTCCCGGAAACAGTATCATAAAAACGGGGAATCAAACTGGCAATTGTTGATTTACCACCTCCTGTAGGTCCACAAATACCAATTTTCTGTCCGGCTATGATAGACAAGCTGAGATTATTTAAAACCGGTTCATCAGGATTATAAAAAAAACTTACATTTTCAAATACAATATCTCCTTTCAATTTACCTGGTTCTTTGGCATTGGGTTTTTGTGGAATTACAATTTCAGTTTCCAGGATTGCCTGTATACGTTCTAATGAAACAGTAGCCTGTGCAATAGTGGTTGTTTTTTTGGCTAAGTCCTGCACCGGACTGAAAAACTTACCGAGGTAAGAAAGAAAAACAGTAAGCGCACCAACTGTCATTACACCTGCAAGGACCAATGCCGCACCACGCCATAAAATTAATGCAGTACAAACCGCCACAATAACAGTTACTATGGGATTAAGCATTGATTTTATTCTTCTTGCCCTTAGGGCAGCATTCACTGTTTCTATACTTGCTTTATTTAAACGATCTTCCTCCAGCTCCTGCCGGCCATACGCATTTACCACCCGCATGGATTGCAAACCTTCCTGCAAAATAGCCACCATATTACTTTGATCTTTTCGCACCTCTCTTGTCGCTTTTTTTACAGCTTTTTTAAATCTTGCCACAAATAATAACAGGAAAGGAGCAACGCCTAATGCTACCAATGCAAAATCCCAGTGCAAATAAAACATAAGCGATAACATTCCGAGTATGGTAAGCGCATCAACAAGTATGGTTAACAAAGTTGCGGAAGCAAAATCCTGGATGGTAGATACATCAGCAGTTATGGTGCTTAGTATTTTACCCATTTGCTGATGATCATAATAAGCCAGTGAAAGACGGTGAAGATGATGATATAAACGGCGACGCAAATCATTTGCAATGTATTGTGCCACACTTTCGGTAAAATAACTTTGCACATAACCGGCCAGTGAACCAATAAAGGAGATGATTATAAAACTGATAGCGGCTATCAATGCCAGGGTCATTTTATCACCCGAAACAATTACATGTTCCAACCATTTAAGCCAGCTGTGTATTTTGTGATTACCAATAACATTATCAATAATAATTTTCAGCGGCCACGGTGCTGCCAGGCTCATAGCCGTTTCCACCAACATAGCAGCAAATATCAGCAGTAGTACTATTTTATATGGTCGTGCCAATTCAAGAACCAGCTTAGTGATATCTTTATCCAGCACGATTCGATTGAAGGTACCGTTATCGGCCTCAGGTCTGGTTATTATGTTATCTTGTATTTTCATGGGCTGATAGCCGGGCATTTGCCCGTTTAATCATTTCTTGCATTCTTTATAAAAATGGAGTTAACTTCCCGGGAGTCATTAATCGTTTCATAAAAACTATCCAGGTATTTAATCATATCTCTCCGCTTGGAAGCGTTGAGTAATTCAAACCCATTAATGAGGGTATATATCTTTTCTTTTTTTTCTCTGAAAATATCAAGCGTTTTTGTTAACTCTTCCATGGTTCTGGGATAACCACGGTATAAACGTTGACGAATATTTTCCAGATTGAGCATTTCATAAGGAACAGCATAATCTGCATTAACCAATCCGCAATAATCAAAATCGTATGGAACAGGATATGGGAAATCTTTTTGAGTTTCTTTTTGATATATCAGTCTTATATTGTGTGTTACAGGAACAGACCAATCAGTGTTACCAATCATATATTCAAATATGGCAACCATGGTCATTTGTTCACGGTTGGTTTGTTCAGTCAGCACTTTCCATTTTTTCCATTCCACCATATTATTTCTCTTCGCCATGTCTTTTACATCTTCAAGTAAAAAAGCGTTTTCCTTTATATCTTTTTTTCTGCCGCTGCTATCCTTGTAAGTAAGTTCAAGCAAACGTACTCTGAAACTTTTTTCGGTAAAAAGATTATATATTTTATAAATCAGGTATTCAATTAGTACATATTGGTTATACTCATCCGAAGGGCGGCAGGAACTTACTAATTTTAGCGAACCAAGTGATGAGTATGTGGACGATTGCGGGCTTTTAAAATTTAGCCTAAGTGGTGGTATGATGCAGTTCTTACGCCTGAAGTTTCCTCTTATTTCAACGAAGATTTTTTCTGTACTTATTGGCAGGTCATCAAAATGAAAAGTAAAAGATGAAGAAACACTATCCCCTGCTTTCATTCTTCCATTTAGCATTTTACCCAAATTAGTTACCAGTGTTGCCTTTACCATTTTATCTTCTGCAAAAAACTTCACCTTATCTAAAGGGGATGTTTGTGCCTTTCCAAAAATTGTAAAAAGCAACAGATACATCAGCAGAATAGAAATACCTCTTCTCATGTTAAATAAAATGGAATTGTCAATATTTATTTCTCTGAAGGTGCTATACAGGAAGCTATAATCTTCATAAGATATGATATTTATACAGCAGCCAACCCACTATTATTTTATCACTTCTGGTATACAGGTTCCGACAGACCCGTTCGGCATTTGTATATTAAGCAATGTTGACAGGGTTGGCGCAATATCAGTAATATAAACTTCCCGGTATAATTTGCCCGGTTTAATATTCCATCCATACCATAACAAAGGGATATGTGTGTCATAAGGATTGGATAAACCATGTGTAGTGCCGCTTCTCAACAGTCCTTCAATCCATTGCGGTTCAAAAATCATTTGAATATCGCCGCTGCGTGGAGGATAGTTCCCGTTTTCCAGCATGCCTTTTATTTTGGGAGGAAGAATTACTTTATTTATGTCTTTTTGAAGAAATGCCTGTTTAATACCTGGCTGATTCAATAAAAAATCAATTGCCGTATTGGCTATTGAATCCACACTTAAATGTTTGATGCTGATACTGTCTCTATCGAGGTAAACCTGGTAATTCATTATCCCGATACAAAGATTGGCTGTTTTATATTTTTCTGCCAGCAAGGAATTTAAATCGGTGTAGATGTTTTCTACATCAACATTACCCGCTGGTATATTATGTTTTTTTAAAAAGGATGGAACCTGTGAAACGCCATGGTCGGCAGATAAAAAAACCAGGTATTGATCTTTTCCAATTTTATCATCCAGGTAATTAAGAAATTCACCCAGTTCTTTATCTAATCGCAAATAACAATCTTCTGCTTCTAAAGAGTTAGGACCAAAAGTGTGTCCAACATAATCGGGAGTAGAAAAACTGATGGCCAGCAAATCAGCATCTGCATCAGCACCTAATTTTTCATTGCCGATAAGTGCTTTTGCCATATCAAAAGTTAAACTGTTACCATAAGGAGTAACATGAAGAATTCCATAATTCTTCCCAATACTTGGTTTAAGATTATATCCAAATGTGGTATTGTCTGTAGTACTTTGAATATATGTCTCCAGGGGGTACAGCAACTTCCAGCCAAGATTGTAACAACTGTCAACCATCTTTCTTGCATTAATAGCTGTTACCCATTTTGGCAACGCATTCATATAATAAGATGAACTTATCCAATCACCTGTTTTTTCATCGTACCAGTAAGCAGCATCAGCACTTGGGCCTGTTGTTAGTATTGCACCCCTGTCTTTTAGTGCAATTCCATATATTTTGCTCCGGAAATTAGTAGCCAGTTTTAATTCATCACCAATAGTGTTCACCAACATGTTACGGGGACTCATCTTCCCTTCGTTTGTATTACTGCCAATCGTTTGAACACTGTCATCACCAACACAATAAACAAAATTATTTTTTTTATAATCCCACCATTCATTGCCCGTAATTCCTGTTATAGAAGGAACCGAACCGGTATAGATAGCCGTATGGCCACATGCTGTAA
>JBLMVP010000403.1:0-4062 GCA_050256755.1 Sphingobacteriales bacterium
AGGATAGTACCGGGGCTTTTAAAAATGATGATACCTATCGTGCCTTTTTCAAAGGGTTTGCTTTAGTGCCGGAAGCATCAGCGGGAGGAAATGCATTAATGTATTTCTTAACTAATAGCGATACAAAATTGATGATATACCACCGGGTTATAAAAGCCGATGGTACGAAGGATACTACTGTTCAGGCGTTTCAATTCGGCAATTTTTCAGCTAATGCTAATTATGTAAAGAGAGACAGATCTGTTGGTGAAGTGGCAGCTCACCTTGATAATAACCTTCCCGATAATGTCATGTATCTGCAGGGAACCCCGGGTACTTATGCAAGGGTTACTGTTCCCGGTCTGGAAAATTTATCGAACCGCACTATACACCGTGCCGAACTGGTAATGAAACAAATTTGGAACGGCCCGCAAAAAATTGAAGATGATCTTTTCCCTACTGGCTATGTTTTTCCCGAGATATTTAATACGGATTCAGGAAAAATAACTTCTGCAGATTCATTGATTTATAATCCGGGACTTGCAGGTATTTATACATCGGACTTCTTCTATTATGTTGGAGGTACAAGAAAGGATACATTTGATTTGGCTTCTCGTATTATTGCCAAGTATGATATTAATTTAACCAGGTATGTACAGGGAATTGTTACCCGCAAGTTTAAAAACTATCCATTGCATTTAACTATTCCTTACAGGCCTTTCCGGTTCTCATTTAATAATCCTACTGTTGCCCCCTATAGCCCATTGGGATCTGGCAGGTTAAAAGCGGGTGGGGGGAGTCATCCGCAATATAAAATGTATTTAAGAATTATTTATTCCAAAATACAGTAGCCCTTATCTTTGCGGTCTAAAAAAACTTACTAATGCCGTATTTATTTACATCTGAGTCCGTAAGTGAAGGACATCCGGATAAAGTGGCTGATCAAATCAGCGATGCATTAATCGATAATTTTCTTGCTTTTGACGCTAATTCCAAAGTTGCCTGCGAAACATTAGTTACTACCGGTCAGGTAGTGCTTGCCGGAGAAGTAAAATCTAAAGCCTATTTAGATGTTCAGGAAATTGCCCGTGGTGTTATCCGTAAAATAGGATACACTAAAAGTGAGTATATGTTTGAAGCAAGTTCCTGCGGTGTATTATCTGCCATACATGAACAGTCAAGCGATATTAACCAGGGTGTTGATAGAAAGAAGAAAGAAGAACAGGGTGCCGGTGACCAGGGTATGATGTTTGGCTACGCAAGTAACGAAACAGATGATTATATGCCGCTTGCATTGGACTTGGCACATAAACTGTTGATTGAATTAGCAGCATTAAGAAGAGAAAATAAGCAGATTAAATATTTACGTCCTGATGCAAAAAGCCAGGTAACTCTTGAATACGATGATAATAATCGTCCTGTTCGTATTGATGCTATTGTGGTATCAACACAGCATGATGATTTTGATACGGAAGCAAAGATGCAGGAAAAGATTAAGAGAGACGTTATTGATATTCTTATTCCAAGAGTTAAAGCTAAATGCAAAGGGTCTGTAAAAAAATTGTTCAGCGACCAGATTAAATATCATATCAATCCAACCGGAAAATTTGTTATTGGTGGTCCTCATGGTGATACTGGTTTAACCGGACGTAAAATTATTGTAGATACCTATGGTGGTAAAGGTGCACATGGCGGTGGCGCTTTCAGTGGTAAAGATCCTTCCAAGGTTGATCGCTCTGCTGCTTATGCAACAAGGCATATCGCTAAAAATTTAGTAGCTGCCGGAGTTTGTGATGAAGTGCTGGTGCAGGTTTCTTATGCTATTGGTGTTGCCCAGCCTATGGGTATTTATGTGAATACACACGGTACCAGTAAAGTAAATATGGCAGATGGTGACATTGCACGTAAAGTAGAAGAGATATTTGATATGCGTCCTTACTTCATTGAGCAACGTTTAAAACTACGTAACCCTATTTACAGTGAAACAGCTGCATATGGTCATATGGGCCGTAAACCGGAAGTGGTAGAGAAAACATTTACTTCTCCTGATGGTAAAACGGTGAAAAGAAAAGTAGAGTTGTTTACCTGGGAAAAACTGGATTATGTAAATAAAGTAAAGAAAGCCTTCGGTATTAAATAAACTTCTTTCAATAAATAATGAACCCATAAGCAAATCGCTTATGGGTTTTTGTTTTAATTATCTTTTCTTTGTTGAGTGAAACATTTTAGAAAACAATCGCCCCGACCAAAAAAGTCATCACTCATTATTGGAAGAATGAATGTGCTGGAAGCTATACGTTCGGGTAAATATTTAGACCGAATTTATATTCAGCAAAATCTTCATGGCGATGTAATTGAAGAAATAAAACAACAGGCCTTCCTTCATCAAATCCCGGTTAATAAAGTCCCTGCAGAAAAGCTGAATAGTTTTAATGTTGAGAATCATGAAGGTTGTGTAGGCATGATTGCGAAAGTAAAATACCAGGATTTACAACAGGTAATTTCATTTGTGGTAGATAAGGGCAACGTTCCTTTATTTTTAATACTAGATGGCATAACCGATGTGAGGAATATTGGTGGAATAGCCAGAACTGCTCATTGTTGCGGTGTTGATGCTATTGTTATTCCTGATAAAGGAGTAGGGGCTTTAAATGAAGAAGCTGTATTAACTTCTGCAGGGGCATTAGAAAAAATTGCCGTATGCCGGGTTAACAGTTTAATGAAAGCAGTGGATGATTTGCATTTAAATGGAATAAAAGTTTATGCCAGTGAAATGACTGCGGCTAAAAATATAAATGTTGTTGATTTTACAGAACCCTGTGCCATAGTGATGGGTAGCGAAGAAAAGGGAATTCATCCAGCCCTTATGAAAATATGCGATGAAAAAATAAAAATCCCGATGGCCAATGATTTTGAATCTTTAAATGTATCGGTAGCCACAGGGATGATTTTATATGAAGCAATGAAACAGAGAATGAAATGAGTAATGGTAAATCAATAAACCACATTAAATTAATTGAATGCCCCCGCGATGCAATGCAGGGATGGAAACACTCTATTCCTACTGAGAAAAAGATAGCATACATCAACTCTTTACTGAAAGTGGGATTTGATACAATTGATTTTGGAAGTTTTGTTTCGCCTAAAGTCATTCCGCAGATGGCTGACACTAAGGATGTGTTGAAAGGGTTAAATGTTGAAAAATTGAAAAGCAAATTACTGGCAATTGTAGCTAATTACAGGGGTGCAGAAGAAGCAAGTGCATACGATGAAATAACATATTTAGGTTTTCCTTTTTCTGTTTCTGAAACTTTTCAGCAACGTAATACCAATTCATCCATTGCTGAATCTTTGGAAAGGGTGGAAGATATTCAAAATCTTTGCATTAAAACGGGTAAGCAACTGGTGCTTTATATTTCTATGGGTTTTGGTAATCCTTACGGTGACAAATATAATGAAGAAATAGTTTTTAACTGGGTGAATAAGATGGTGGATATGGGTATTAAAATAATTTCGCTGGCAGATACGGTTGGATTAGCAACACCCGACCAGGTTTTTTCCGTTACTAATTATTTAATTCAACAATTGCCGTATCATGAAATTGGAGTTCACTTACATTCTGCCCCAGAAAACTGGAAAGAAAAAGTGGATGCCGCATTAAAAGCAGGGTGTAAACGGTTTGATGGTGCATTAAAAGGAATAGGAGGTTGCCCGATGGCTAATGACGAACTGGTGGGTAATATGAACAGCGAATTAATGATTCCTTATTTTATGGGAAAGAATTTATTGGGAAATTTAAATATGGAAGCATTAAGTGAGAGCAGCCGTATTGCTGCTGAAATATTTATATAATACTATATGGATTTTCGTCTGGAACTGGATATAAAAAAATCTTCAACGCTTATCAGTTATAAGGATAAGATTTTGTTGTGCGGGTCCTGCTTTACAGAAAATATTGGGCAAAAACTGGATTACCACAAGTTCAAGATCCTGCAAAATCCTAATGGTATTTTATTTAACCCAATCAGTATAACTAAATCTGTTACTTCTTATATAGAAAATAAGCAGTATGCAGAAGATGAA
>JBLMVP010000404.1:0-3882 GCA_050256755.1 Sphingobacteriales bacterium
TCGCAGATCGGTAAGGCAAATGAAAACAATATAGATACTCCTTACCAATCGCAGATCGGTAAGGCAAATGAAAACAATATAGATACCCCTTACCAATCGCAGATCGGTAAGGCAAATGAAAACAATATAGATACTCCTTACCAATCGCAGATCGGTAAGGCAAATGAAAACAATATAGATACTCCTTACCAAATGATCAGTGGTTTATTTATTGCAGGCGTAGCTATGCTGGTTACGGGTTTTTGCTGGGACATGGTTTTCCCAATTAATAAAAAAATCTGGACCAGTTCTTATACAATTTACACTTCCGGGCTCGCAACCATAACCATTGCCACCATGATTTACATGATAGAATTAAAAAAGGTAAAAGGAGCACTGGCAAAGTTTTTTGATGTGTTTGGAAAAAATCCTTTGTTTGTTTTTGCACTCAGTGCATTTCTGCCCAAAGGTTTTGCACTCATACAATGGGGAGAAGGTCTTAACCCCTGGAACTGGCTATACAAAAAAGTACTCATTTATACTCCGGGATTACCCCAAAATGGCTCTCTGTTATACGCACTTTGCGTCATCACTTTTATGTGGGCTATTTGCTATTGGTTGGATAAAAAGAAAATCTATATCAAGGTCTAGTCTCAACACCTGTCAGGCTATTTTAGGACTAGACAGGGAGGCTTGACAGGATGAGGCAAAAGGCAGGCAAAGCCCACTCAAAGGCTACTCAAAGGCTACTCAAAGCCCACTCAAAAGCGTAGATAAAGCGTAATTACTAACTATAAGTAAAAACCTATACCCGCTCCCACCCCCCTTAAACAACAATTCCAAATCCCTCAAATCCCCAAATCTCCAAATCACCATACAATGTAACTTTACACAAAATTTACAACCATGAGTGTAAACGCCAAACATATAGCCACCTTCCTCCTTGGAGCAGCCGCAGGTTTAGCCGCTGCTAAATACATGAGTATGACTGATGAGGAAAAAGAAAAAATGATGAAGGATATAAAGGATAAAGCGAACTCCCTCAAAGAGGAGGCCGAAGGAGCCTGGAGTAAAACCAAAGATTATTTTGAAGAACTGCGCTCAAAAGGAACCGATAGTATGAAAGAACATATGGCCGATGCTGAAAAAATGATGAATGATTTGTTTAATAAAAAGCCGGCATAATTCCCTCCGCATCTCATTTACTTAACAAAATAGTATAAAATAAAACAACTATTTTTACGTCTAAAATTTTTAAAACTATGGCTTTATTTAAATCTGGAAACCCCACCTTATCTGAAAAAGCTTTTCAAACTGCTGTTGTTACAGACATGCAAAATGTAATGACTGTAAGAGGCACATTGAATAAGTTTGGATTTTTGTTTGTGATGATGATGGCAACAGCTGTCTTCAGCTGGAAATATTATTATGATGGTGCCAATGTTATGCCGTTAATTTTATTAGGTGCCTTTGGAGGATTAATTGTCGCATTAGTAATTACTTTCAAAAAACAATGGTCGCCATACCTGGCCCCTGCTTACGGTTTACTGGAAGGGTTATTTGTAGGAAGCATTTCTGCTTATTATGATTATGCTTTCAGAACAACATACCCCGGTATAGTTATGCATGCAGTGGGAATTACTTTTGCAGTTACCATTGCCATGTTTTTGCTTTATAATTTCCGTATTATACAGGCTACACAAAAATTTAAAGCAGTAATTTTTACTGCCACTGCCGGTATCGCAGTATTTTATTTAATCACCTGGGTGCTATCATTCTTTGGTATCAATATTCCCTTCCTTTACCAGGGAAGTGCTATTGGTATTGCTTTTTCATTATTTGTAGTGGGAATTGCAGCATTAAACCTGATTCTCGATTTTGATATGATAGAACAGGGAGCCGCACAAGGGGCACCAAAATATATGGAATGGTATGGTGGTTTTGGATTATTAGTTACATTGGTTTGGCTGTACCTGGAAATTCTTCGTTTATTATCTAAACTCAGCTCCAGGAAATAAAATAACAATCGCATTTAAAAATAAAAAGAGGCTGAATTACTCAGCCTCTTTTTTTATTAGTTCGTCTACCAGCTCTTTTACCTTACTGCTTATATAATCCCTTACTTTATTAAATTCCTCCGGTTCCATATGTTTGGGGTCGGGTATTTGCCAGTCAATAAATTGTTTGGCCGGCATCCACGGACAGGCATCACCGCAACCCATCGTTACCACTGCATCAAAAGGAGCATATTGTTTTACTTCATCCAGTGATTTGGAATCATGCCTGCTTAAATCATAACCCAGTTCTTTCATGGCAGCAATGGCCTTGGGGTTTACCATACCACTGGGTTTACTTCCTGCACTGTAGGCTTCTACTTTATCACCACCATGAATAAGGGCAAATGCCTGGCTCATTTGAGAACGGTTACTGTTTTCCACACAAACAAAAAGTAATTTCTTTTTTGACATATTTTATTTTTTGATGACTTTGTAAATAAGAACTGCTATCAATGCCCCAATAAAAGGGGCAGTAAGATAGATCCACAAATCAGTAAAATGTCCGCTTATCAATGCCGGTGCCAATGATCTTACAGGATTCATGGAAGCTCCCGAAACCGGACCAGCAAACATTGCTTCTAATAACACCACACTTCCTATTGCCAACCCCGCAAACATACCTTGTTCTTTTGACCCCGTTGCTACCTGTAAAATCACAAACATTAAAAAAAATGCAAGCAATATTTCGAGTATAAATGATTGCATTGCTGAACCTGCTGCAAGCGTTGAACCAAGTAACAATGAAGATGGAAAGAGAAACTTAAGCACCATGCTGGCAGCAACTGCACCCAATAGCTGACTGAACATATAAGGCATAGTCTCTTTCCATTCAAAATTCTTATTAACTGCAAAGGCAATGGTAACAGCAGGATTTAAATGTGCACCGGAAACATCTCCAACAGCATAAATCATTGCCATTACAATCAACCCAAATGTTATGGCAACACCTGCGTGAGTAACTTGTCCATTCGAAATTTCATTAATCACTACCGCACCCGTTCCGCAAAAAACCAATGAAAATGTTCCAATAAATTCAGCCAAATATCTCCTCATATACTTATATCCTTTTTTTCATTACGATGGCTGATGAAGGACAAAGTGATATAAACGCTGCTGTTTCTTTGATCGCTTCCGGGACATCGTCTCTTTTAATCTCACAATACCCCTGCTTATCAAAAAAATCCTTTGCAGTAGTGGTCAGTAAATACAGGCAGTTGATTCCACTTTCCCTGGCATAGTTCTCTATGGATTCATTTAAAAACTTTCCAAAACCCTTTCCCTGCTCTTCTTTTACAATACTTACGCTGCGCAGCAAAGCACAGTCTTCAAATATTTCCAACCCGGCTGTGCCAATTATTCTTTCTTCATCTTTTAAAAGATAAAGCAGTTTATCATCATCCAAATCTTCTGTAGGTAAATCAGATTGTTTCAGCAGGCCGATTGCCTGTAGTCTTTCCTCTTCCTGCAAAGCAATAGCAAGAGTTAATGTATTTGAAATTACTGTACGCATAATATATAAATTAAATGATTATAAAATCGGTTAACAGCATCCGCTTCCCGGCTCACAGCATTTGCGTTCATCTTTTGAAGGTTTAGCTGCATATACTGTTACACTTAAAATCTTAACATCCCCTTTCTTATACTCGGTAATTTCTGCTTCACTTAAATAATTTGCCAGTATATCGTCCGGTATCTTTATTTCTTTTTCTTTTTGCAGGGTGATAGTAACAAAGCCTGCTTCTTTTATGATACCCAGGTATTCATCCTTTTGAATAGCACCGCTTACACAACCGGCATACAACGCTGCAATCTCTTTCCATTTGCCCGGCAACTCACCGCTCAATAC
>JBLMVP010000405.1:0-7688 GCA_050256755.1 Sphingobacteriales bacterium
TTTTAAACGGGCAAACAGCTGATGATTTATTCAAAAACAAAATTGTGTTACTGGGCTTTGTTAATGAGAATATAAACGATATAGAAGATAAACACTTTACACCCTTTAATGAAAAATTTGCCGGTAAATCCACACCGGATATGAACGGGGTAGTTATTCATGCAAATATCATTTCCATGATACTGGATGGCAATTACATTAACAAAGTACCGGGATGGCTTAACTGGCTTATTACCATTTTAATTGCATGGGTTAATGTGGCATACTTTGTAAAATACTTTATTGACAGCCATATCTGGTTTCATTTGGCGGCAAAAATTGTTCAGCTGCTCTCATTTGTGTTTTTTGTCTATCTTAGTATTGCTTTCTATGATAAATTCTCTATACGTTTTGATGTTAAGATTGCTTCATTTGCTATAATACTTGCTGTTGATATTATTTATTTCTATGAAGCACTTGCTGTCTGGCTGCATCAGAAGCATAATTTTAAAACAATTTTTCATAAACCACATCATTAAAAAACATGAAGCCTTTACTCATTCTATTATTTTTTGCCAGTTGCTTTTTTGGCGCAACAGCTCAAAACAATTTTTTAGTTTACTCGGTAAAAGGAAATGTAACCGTTACTGACAAAAAAGTTGAATCCAAAGCAAAGATTGGTACCCTGTTAAATGCCGCTTCTGTCATTAAAATTAGCGCCTCTTCATCTGCTGCCATTATCTGTAACGAAACACATCTTTTTATTGTTTCCAAAGCAGGCACCTATACCATGAGCCAGTTTAATGACTCCTGCGAAACTGCACATAATTCAGTTACCGCTAATTATGTAAAATATATCTGGAGCCAGTTTACACATGGTCATGCTGCGCCGGAAAGCAACCGCAAACTCTACATGAACAATGTGGGTTCTGTTAGCCGCTCAGTAAACAGTATATGGATTGACCCAAGATTGGACAGTATGAATTATGCTTATGGCAATTTCCCTTTATCCTGGAAATCCTATTCAGAAGCTAAAGAATTTGAATTCCAGTTATACGATCAGGCGCAAGAAGGTAAACTGATTTACAAAGAAGAAACAAAAAATAAAAAATACCCGGTTCCTGCTATTACCAAAATTATTCAGCCGGGAAAGACTTATTACTGGACAGCTACGGCCAAAGGCGAAACCAATGATGAAAGAAAAGCGATTAAAGTATGGAGTAAGGATGACTTCAATACTTTCCTCAGCAGCCTTGGTACAACAGATGATAATTTTGAAACAGCAGCAGAGAAAAATTTTCGTTTGGGATTTCAGTTAGAAGAAGCAAGATTTTTTTCAGAAGCTTATGAGCACTACCAGCAGGCTGTAAAATTGCAGCCGGATATGCCGTTATATGTTTCCACATTAGCTGCGTTTAAAAAAGATTATGATATTAAGTGAGGGAGAAAGGTTGAGGTTGAGGAAATGAGATTTAAGAAAGTTATATAAAAGATATAGAAACGTGAATCGTCAATCGTTATTTGAAAGATGATTCACGTTTCTTCTTATATTTAAATGATTCAATTATGAAAGTAATTATAAAGCCCCTTTAGGGGTTTGGGGCCTGCTCTCCCGGTTGTTTCAGCTTCCATCCGGTTTTTGCTTTTTCATCATCCACTATTTTCTTGACATCTGCCAATAACTTCTTAGCATCATAAATAATTCCATCTTTAATAGTATACTTTACTCCACCCACTCTCACCACTTTATTATCAGCCGTAACCCGTATTGCACCTGTTCCATATAACACTTGCAAATTCTCCAATGGATTTACTTCAACAATAACCATATCTGCCAGCTTACCTACCTCAATAGAACCTAAATCTTTATCAGCACCCAATGCCTGTGCCCCATATAAGGTAGCTGAGCGAATTACTTCCAATGGATGAAAACCAGATTCTCTCAGCAATTCCAACTCTCTTATATAACCAAAACCATAAGTCTCATAAATGTATCCATTATCACTGCCGGCAGTAACTCTTCCACCACGGTTTTTATATTCATTTACAAACGTCATCCACAAACGGTAATTTTCTTTCCAGGCAATTTCATCTTCTGTTCCCCAATGCAGCCAGAAAGAACCATGCGACTCACGGCTTGGTTCATAAAATTTCCATAAGGATGGAAGTGTATATTTTTCATGCCACTCTGCCCTTCTTGCCCGGTGCAGATCTCTTGTAGCATCATAAATATTAAACGTTGGGTCTATTGTAAAATCAAGCGAAAGCAATTCATTCATCACCTTATTCCATTTTTCACTGTAAGGTGCTGCAGCCTGTTTCCATAATCTTCCTGCTTCACCAAAACGATCCGCTTCATTGGCATAATTATAATTAAGTGAATAGTTCTGTACCGTTTTATCATCAAACATAGCTTCGGGCAAACCATACCAGTGTTCCATAGAAGTTAATCCTGCCCTGGCAGAGTTCAGTACATTCCATCTTCCCACATCCATCTGCGCATGATGACAGGCACTGCGCAATCCCAGCCGTTTATTTTCTCTTAATGCTGCATCCATAATTTGTGGCGCAGCACCAAAAAATTTTACACCATCAGCGCCTTTCTTTTGATTCTCTCTTACCCATTCAACAGCCTGCTCGGGAGTGGCAATAGGTTGTTTGCTGCCCATACCAAAACCCGTATATGCAAAAATGCGTGGAGCCGTAATTTTATTTTCAGCACTTAATTTTTTTTCATCCAGCACCCAGTCCAGTCCATTAAAGCTACCCGGTTCACGAATGGTGGTAATGCCATGTGCCATCCATAACTTAAAAACATATTCAGCCGGTGTGCCTTGAGCATCACCACCAATATGACCATGCATATCAATAAAACCAGGCAACAAATACATTCCTTCTGCATTTAGTTCCTTACCTCCTTCTTTTAATTGCGGACGACGTTTGGGATCAATCGGTACACCCGGTGCACCCACATTGGCAATACGCACAATACGGTTATTCTCCACTACAATATCTACGGGGCCAATAGGCGGAGCACCTGTGCTGTTAATTAAAGTAACACCCCTAATAATTAATTGCGGCCACGGCCCTTCACCATCTTTCGCTAATGGAGCTTTGGGGATTTGTGCAAATAATTTTGAAACAAGCAATGTTGAAATGAAAAATAAGAATAGTTGGCGCATAAGCAATAGTTAAGAATGGAAATTACGAAGAAAATGTTTGTGGCTCATTAATAACGTAATTCCCTATGAAGTGAAGGATCTCCGCAGGTTTTGCACTTTGATGATTATTGTACCAGCAGTAGTACCCTGTAGGATCACCTGTTGTGTCACAATCCTTTCATCGTTCAGTAATTCTATTGAACAGGTTTTAAGTATCATTCAAAAACTTTAGCCAATTTCTCAATAAGGATTGTATTTGCGAAAGTATTTGTTTGTAGATTCGTAAATACAAATATTGTAAGCAATTTTATGAAAGAGCATTTATTTATCTTCATTTTATTTATCTGCGTAATAGGTTGCACAAGGCGACCTGTAGTTAATAAAGATTTATTAGTCACAAAAATCTGTAACTCATTTCAAGACGACAATATCATTGAGCCTGATTCAATAAAGGTTATTCGAATATTTAAAAAACATCTAGATCCCTATTTACAGGGAGTTTCTCAAGACTCGGCTGAAGCACTTACTACTTTTGTTTATTACCGATTACAGAGAGAATGTCTTGTTTTTAAAGACATATCGGATCGTTTAGGAGATGGGTTGAAAAAAAGCGATTGGAGAGGTGTAGATATTGAACCTGAAAGCGAAATTAATGAAGAAGGTTACAATACTTTTTTCAAATTTAAAGAATTCAAATACCTAGAACCTAATGGCGATACGTCAACAGTTCATATCACAGACTCTACTTGGGTGGATCATTTTATAGACGGCACCTACTCTAGACTTTCGCTAAGTAAGATAAATCAAAATGAATTTGTAATTACATTTATCGAAAGCAATAATAGAATTCGAAAGAATTTTAGCAAACCTGGTGAGCGGTATCGCTATAAAATTCTCAAAAGAGATAAAAATAACTACTTAATGTTTGTGCAGGCTGTTGGTTCACAGATAAAATCGCTATTTAAGTTATATTACTAAAAACTGCTTACACCATAAGGTTCCTATGTAAAGCTGTATAGTAGGGTTAATATGTTTACAAACTCACTTATGTTGCATGCAAGTCTCCCAATATAGCCGTATGTGCAGCAGACTCACCATAATATCCCTTGCTATTACTCCTTTGAAGGATTTAAAGTGGATATTTTCTTACCTTATTTCAGGTTTATACAAATAATCATACCTCCACCGCATCGTATACTACTACTTTGACCCAGAGATGACTGTAGTTTTTTATAAATACCTGGTGTATGGGATGGTCCTGGTAAATTTTCTGTCCGGCTTCATTATCAAAAAATAGTAACTCAGAAACACCCCAGCTCGTATTCACTACTTCTCTTTTCTCTGTGCTGCCTACAATACCCACATGCAGTTTACGGATGGTTCCAATATTTGCCAAAGACTTTACACCTTCCACTAACTTATTCCTGTCTTCAACAGAGCCGGGATTTTTTAACCAGAAGAATTCATCGTGTACCAGTTGCTTTTTATGTTCTTCGGTTTGCAATTGAACGGGCACTGCTGCGCCAGCTGTAAGCGTTGCGGTAGTGGTTAAGAATTCTTTTCGGTTAATTGGTTTCATATTGTTGAAATAAAACTAAAAATACAACAGGTTTTGCTCCTATTGTTTTAGCCGGAATTAATATGCCTGTCATTTTGAACCACTCCGTCAATGAAAAAATACTCCCATAAGATTACCAGCATTTGTTACTATCTCTTTACCGGTAAGATCATACTTTCGTTTGCAAATACTTAACAGCAAGGCTATCGTATATTTGAGCTTTAAATAAATTGAACAAAAAAATCAATGATGGCTCACATACATACACATGAACAATCGCATCATCACCATCATCAGCCGGCAACATTAACCAGTCTGAATGCCGCTTTCATCATTGGCATTTGTTTAAATTTCCTGTTTGTGATTATTGAAGTAATTGCAGGTCTTTTTATTCATTCACTTTCACTTTTGTCTGATGCCGGTCATAATCTTGCCGATGTGGGTGCTCTCGCATTATCACTTTTAGCCTATCGTTTATTAAAAGTAAAACCCAATAAACAATATACATACGGTTACCGCAAAACATCCATCCTGGTTGCTTTGTTTAATGCCATGGTTTTAATGGTATCCATCGGGGCAATCATTTACGAAGCCATTCACAGGTTCTTAAATCCGGAACCTGTACCCGGAACTACCATTGCCATCATAGCTGGTATTGGTATTATTATTAATTCCGTTACTGCTTTACTGTTTTTTAGGGATAAGGACAGAGATATTAATGTAAAAAGCGCTTACCTGCATTTACTGAGTGATGCCATTGTTTCACTGGGGCTGGTAATTGGCGGTATCACTATTTTTTATACAAATTGGTTCTGGCTTGACAGTTTATTGAGTGTTATCATTGCTGCAGTTATTTTGCTAAGTACATGGCAACTGCTTATAAATAGTTTGCGGCTATCGCTGGATGGTGTGCCGGAGAACATCAGGATAGATGATATAAAAACAATTGCCCGGAAAATAAGCGGCGTAAAAGATTTACATCATATTCATGTTTGGGCTATCAGTACTACTGAAAACGCATTAACAGCACATTTGGTTTTAGCTGATGACACCACTATGGAGAAAGAACAGGAAATAAAGCATGCACTTAAACATGAACTGGAACATCAGAACATTCATCACATTACACTGGAAACAGAAAGGGAAAACCAGGAATGCACAACTAACGAATGCTGAAAAAATTGTAATAATTAAGTTCGCTCATTACAAGAATTATTTTCTCAACTAATCTAAGAGAGTAATGCACAGAGCCTGCTCACTTCTTCCGTTGTATTAAAAGCATGCAAAACAATTCTTAACCTTTCACCCCCTTTGGGAACGGTGGGATAAAGAATGGGGCGAACATCTAAATTATTTTGTTGTAACAAATCAGCCACAGCTTTAACTTCATCATTTCCCGGTACTTCAACTATTTGTATTGGTGTATTACTTTTAAAAACCTTAAATCGTAAATGCGAATGCTGAAATTGGTTTATGAGTTGCTGCAGATGACTTCTTTCCTTATTCAGCAGAGGAAAAACTTCGTAAGATCTTTTTATAGCAGCAATACTAATCTCCGGTAAGGAAGTTGTATAAATAAAAGAACGGGCAAAATTGATAAGATAATTACGCAGCGTTTCACTTCCCAATATCACCGCGCCATGACAACCCAACGCTTTTCCAAAAGTATGTACACGGGAAAAAACTTTTTGCTCCAGTTGCAAATGCTGAACTAACCCTTCACCCTTCTCTCCTACTACCCCAGTAGCATGGGCTTCGTCAACAATTAAATTAGCATTATACTTTTTGCACAGTTCAACTATTTCTCTTAAGGGAGCTTCATCTCCATCCATGGAGAAAACAGATTCGGTAACTACAAAAATATTTCCTGTTGCCCGCTGTAGTTTCTTTTCCAAATCTTCCACATCGTTATGCAGAAAAGAAAATGCCTGTGCAAAACTTAACCGAATCCCATCCCTGATAGAAGCATGGCTGAGATAATCATAAATTACTGTATCCCCCCTTTGAAGTACAGCACTCAGTAAGCCCACATTAGCATCATAACCACTATTAAAAATCAAAGCAGCACCCGAATGGTGAAATGCTGTAATCTGTTTTTCTGTATCCTCAATCAATGGATAATTTCCTGCTAATAGCCTTGAACCTCCTGAACCATGTTTATACTTTGTATCTGAAGAAGGAGTTAGAAGCAAATTATTTTTTGCTATTCCCAAATAATCGTTCGAACAAAAATCAATCTTTCCTTCAGGTAATCGCAGGTAACGAAAAGCATTCTGGTCTTTTCTTTCATTCAATTTTTTATTTAGAAAATCTTCCTTCATATTTTTGTGCACCAAATATCATTGAAATTATTTATAAATAGTGATGGCAACTGCAATAAAGAAAAATAATATACTGGGATTAAAGCTTCCTACTGACCCAAGATGGGTAAACCTTGCTGAAATGTCTCTCGAAGATATCTTAACAGATCATGCTTATTGCGAACAGAAAGCTGCCACCAGTTGTATTTCATTAATACAACTTTGTAATGACAAAGAAAAAATTGTACAGGAATTGTCACCCATAGTTACTGAAGAATGGGGTCATTTCCGTTTGGTAATTGCGGAACTATATAAACGCGGATTGAAACTGGGCAAACAGAGAAAAGACGAATATGTAAATGCCTTATTAAAATTTGAAATAAAAGGCGACAGCGCAGAAAATCGTTTACTTGACAAATTACTTATTTGTGCACTGATTGAAGCAAGAAGCTGCGAACGCTTTAAAAGATTGAGTGAAGGTTTAGATGATAAATACCTTCGCAGGTTTTACCGTATGTTTATGGAAAGCGAAGCGGGACATTATCGTTTATTTATTAAACTGGCCAACACTTATATAAACAAAGATAAAGTACGCAAACGCTGGAAAGAATGGCTGGAATACGAAGCCGGCATTATGAAGCAATTAGAAGTAAGGGGAGACAGGATGCACTGATGACGGCAGTGGAACAA
>JBLMVP010000406.1:0-9275 GCA_050256755.1 Sphingobacteriales bacterium
AAATTTCCGGTTGAAGTCCTCATCAACAAACCTGTATTCAAATGGATATTCTGCACTGTATTTCTTATGTATACCCTCAATTTCTGTGAGTGATTTACCTACATCAGCATTATTATTGAGACGGATATTAATATTTCCTGACCACTTGTTTTCGTAATTAATCATAAACGGAGAAGGTGCCTCATAAGGAGATGTCATTATCATATTATCAATTACACCAATTATGGTTTTCTTTCTTCCTGCCCAGGTTATTTCAGAACCAATAGGTGATTTTATTCCCATCAATTTGATTGCTTCCTTATTAAAGAGGACGGCATTGGTATCGCCTGTACGAAAATCACGACCATCCAAAATTTTTGCATTTAATGTTTTGGCAAAATCCTCTCCTGCAAAAAGGAATCCAATCACCAGGCTGCTACTTTCCGGGGCACCGGCCCACCTGATTCCCGAAGTAAAACCAAAAAGATTTGTTATAGGAGTTGATGTACGGGTAACAGAAGCGATCATGCCAGTTTGCTGAAGATCGTTTCGCATGGCTTCAAAATTTTTATCCGTATCTGTTGAAGAATTTACCATGATGAGATTATTGGGACTGTAACCAATATCTCTTTTTTTAACATATTGTAATTGCTGGTAAATAATAAGCGTTGCAGAAATGAGAATAATAGATATAACAAATTGTGAAGTAACAAGAATTTTCCTGGGTAATAATGCCTGTTTGCCACTCAGGAATGTTCCCTTCAATACTTTTACAGGATTAAATCCTGAAAGATAAAAAGCAGGATAGCTTCCTGCCACAAAGCCAGTAATGATAATGATGCCAGCTGCTACTACCCACAATTTTATTTCTTTATATGGCACAACAATATCTTCATTCAACATGGCGCTGAATGCCGGGATCAAAGTATACACAATAGTTACTGCTAATAAAAAAGCAATGATGGTAAGCAGCATAGACTCTGCCATAAACTGACCTACCAGTTGTTTTCTTCCTGAGCCAAGTGTTTTTCTGATTCCTACTTCCCTGGCTCTTTTTTCTGAACGGGCAGTAGAAAGATTCATAAAGTTTACACAGGCAATAATCAGTATAATGATGGCTATACATATAAACAATTGCACATATTGAATTCTTCCTCCTGTATTTTTTCCGTCTTTAAATTCCTCAAATAATCTCCACTTTTTCATTGGATGAAGAATTACACTTCCCCTGGTAGTAGGATTATCTTTGCCGGTATTTTCTTTAATCAGGGAAAGTACTTTAGTTTCCAAATTGGCAATATTAACTTCTCCTCTCGTTTTAAAGAATATACGGTTATCACAATTCACCCACTCATTTTCTGATGCTTTAACAGCTTCCGAAGAAGGATTGAAAGGAATTAATCCATCAAATTGCAAAGTGGAATTACCGGGCACATCTTTTATTACAGCTTTTATATAAGCAGTACGGTTATTATTTATTTTAACCGGCTGCCCAATAATATTACTGTTACCATACAAAGCTTTTGCGGTGCTTTCAGTTAACACCACTGCATCAGGATCATCAATTGCCAATGAACTTCCCTGCAAAAAATTAAAACTGAAAATTTTAAAGAAATCAGAAGTAGTTGTAAGTGTTCTCCTGTTTAATTTTTTATCACCAGCCGTAAATAATGTTGTTTCACCAAAAGAAACTACCGCTGCATATTCTACTTCCGGTAAATTTATCTTTGCTGCTTTAGGCAAAGGATACATCATATCAGGGCCGGTTGTTATTGCACCATTGAAATTACGATTGGCCATTACATGATAAATTTCTTCGTAATTATCATTGTACTTATCCCAGGAGCGTTCATTATAAACCCAAAGTAAAATCAGTATAGTACAAGCCATGCCAATGCATAAGCCTGCTATGTTGATAAAGGTGAAGGCCCTGTTCTTAAATAAATTACGCCATGCAACTTTGAAATAATTCTTAACCATATTAACGCCTTTATTTATTCTGTTCTTAAATTTTTAACAGGGTTTGTCAGTGCTGCTTTAATTGCCTGCGAACTGACAGTAAGCACTGCAATCAGCATGGCTAATATTCCCGCTACCACAAAAATCCACCAGCCAATATTTATTCTATAAGCAAAATCCTGTAACCATTTATTCATGGCCCACCACGCAAATGGAACAGCCAGTACTGTTGAAATCATTACCAGTTTTAAAAAATCTTTTGAAAGCATTGTAACTAAGTTTGTTACTGTAGCTCCCAATACTTTACGTACTCCAATTTCCTTTATGCGTTGTTCTGCCATATAAGTTGCCAAACCAAATAAACCAAGACAAGCAATAAGAATAGCAATAATTGCCAAACTCAATCCTAATTTACCTGTGCGTTGCTCTACCCTGTACATATTGTCAAATGACTCATCTAAAAACTGGTAGCTGAAAGGCATAGCCGGAGCCATGGCTTTCCATTTGGCCTCAATATTATTTACCAGTTCCTTTATATTGCCCGTATTTACTTTAAATGCAGTTACCCAACTTGGTTTGCCTAAACGGATACACAGCGGGCCAATATTCTGCCGTAGAGATTCAAAGTGAAAGTTCTTAACTACACCAATTATATCATAGGAAATCAGCTTTGTTCCAAACTGGTCCTGGAAATAAGTGTATATTTTTTTCCCGACAGGGTTATCAAAACCAAGGTTGCTGGCTGTTGTTTCATTTATAATTATGGCAGAGGTGTCGGTACCATAATCTTTTGAAAAATTTCTGCCACTCGCTAATTCCATTCCCATCACATTTAAATAATCATAGTCGGCTATCCATGTTTGCATATTAAATCCAGTCTTCGAATCCATTACTGGAGAAGTAGAATAGCTATTATCATTTCTTGAAGAATTGGAAACAGGAAGATAGCCTGCATAAGTGCTGCCGGTGACACCTGACAATTTTGACACTTCATTTTTAAATGCTTCCGTATTATTTCCCAATCCGCCTGTACCATTTATAACCAATACCTGGTCTTTACTAAAACCTAATTTCTTTGTTTGTATATAGTTTAACTGACGGTAAACAACAATAGTTCCCACAATAAGAAATATAGAAGTGGCGAATTGAAATACTACTAAAACATTTCTTAAAGTACTTCTTTTGAACCCGGCATTGATCTTACCTTTTAATACGGCAATAGGCTTGAAAGAGGATAGAAAGAAAGCAGGGTAACCCCCAGCCATAAAACCAACTATTACAGGTAATGCAATAAGAAATAATAAATACCCGGGTTGAAAGAGTTCTGATATCGTAAGTTGTTTCCCAGACAGGTTATTAAACCAGGAAATACATAACCATACAATGATAATAGCAAAAACGGTGGAGATGAAAGCAGTTAAAAACGATTCAGTAAGAAATTGCTGTATCAATGATTTTTTTTCTGTACCCAACACTTTACGAATGCCCACTTCTTTTGCCCTATTGGATGAACGGGCTGTAGCAAGATTCATAAAATTAATACAGGCGAGTAGTAAAACAAATAATGCCACTGCAGAAAAAATATACACATATTGGATATTGCCATTAACTCCTAATTCAGCAGTACGATCTGAACGAAGATGAATATCCGTTAATGGCATCAGGGAATAGTCAAGACTGTTTCCTGCTTTAGCAAATTCATCCATTGAATTTATATTCATGAATTGTTTTGCCTGAGGGATTAAATACTTATCAATAACCTGTGCAAAGTTCTTTTCAAATACTTTATAGTTAGTACCGGGTTTTAAAACAATATAAGTTTGAAAATTATTGCTTAAAAAATTATCCCATTGATACCTCACATTATGCATGGAGAAAATAAAATTAAAATTAAAGTGAGAGTTATGCGGGATATCTTTTATAACTGCTGTTATTTTATAAAGAGTGCTTTTGTTTTCATCCGTTTCAATATTTTTTCCCACAACTTCTGTTGTTCCAAAGTATTTTTTTGCGGCAGACTCTGTAATTACCACTGTATTGGGTTCAGTTAATGCAGTTTTAGTTTCACCTGCAATTATTGGGAGTGTAAATACATTAAACAAAGTTGAATCTGCATGTGCCACATTATCTTCCCTGATATATTCATTTCCCTTTTTAACCATCCGGTACCCATCAGAATTATAAAACCGCACAAATTCCTCCACCTGCGGGTAATCTTTTTTCAATGTTGCGCCCATTGGGTCTGATGTAACAGCTAAGTGCAAATCATTTCCTCCAAATTTTATATCAGAATTAATCCTGTAAATACGGTTGGCTTTTTCATTATAATGATCATAGCTTAATTCATCTGCTACATACAATGCAATCAAGATAAAACAGGCAAGACCTGAAGCAAGGCCAATAATATTAATGGAAGAAAATACTTTACTCTTCAATAAGTTTCTCCAGGCGATCTTAAAATAGTTTTTAAGCATGATGTTGTTTTACTCCGGTTAAAAATCAATAAGGTTTCATCCACACATGCGGAAAAGCTTAAAACCGGCTGGTTACCGGTTAATAATTACATTAGTTTTCTCTCTTAGTTTCTCATGCAATAAGGGCGGGAGGTGCGGACTATACTAATATATTCTCAGTAACTGCATGTCCATCCAGCATACGAATAATACGATGGCTGTAACGGGCATCATGTTCAGAGTGTGTAACCATTACAATGGTAGTTCCCTGTTCATTTAAATCAGTCAATAATTGCATTACATCATTACCATTACTGCTATCTAGGTTACCAGTAGGCTCATCTGCTAAAATCAATTTAGGATTATTTACCACTGCTCTTGCTACAGCTACCCGTTGTTGTTGACCTCCGGATAATTGCTGGGGATAGTGATTGCGGCGATGCATAATCTGCATTTTGTCCAGTACTTCTTCCACTTTCTTTTTCCTGTCAGCAGCTTTAATATTATTATAGATAAGGGGCAATTCAACATTTTCAAAAACTGTGAGCTCGTCAATCAAATTAAAACTCTGAAATACAAAGCCAATATTCTTCTTACGTAAATCAGCCCTTTTCCGTTCATTAAAACCCGCAACCTCAATATTGTTAAACACAAAACTTCCACCATCGGGATCATCTAATAATCCAAGTATATTAAGCAAGGTAGATTTGCCGCAACCAGAAGGGCCCATCACTGCTACAAATTCTCCTTCTTTCACTTCAATAGATAATTTATTTAGGGCAATTGTTTCTACTTCTTCTGTGCGGTATACTTTTTCGAGGTCGATAATTTTTATCATTGTGTTCATTTTTTTATAAAAATTTATTATTGAATATGAATCATAAAAAGATTAACCGGTGAAAGGATTGCTTCTTCCTGCTGTTCTGTTACAATTGTTTTTACAGAAGCATTTCCATCCGCACAAAAACCGGAACAACTTTTCTGTAATGAATGACTGTTTTCTTTTGATGAAGAAGATATGCACAATGCCATCAACAAAATCAATGTATTTATCATCCTGCTTTTCATATAAAATAAGTTTAACCGTTAATGATTGTTTCTTACTCTTTCTTTAAAACCAATTCCTGCATAGTACCATAGTTTTCATAGCTGGATGTCACTACTTTATCGCCAGGTTTTAATCCCTGCAGCACCTGGTAGTAATCGGGATTTTGCATTCCTAACTGAATATCTACTTTGTAAGCCACACTACCATTGTCATTCAATTTAAAAATCCAGTTACCACCGGTTTGCTGGTAGAATCCTCCTTTCGGCAATAGCAATGTCTGTACTTCGTCACTCAGGGTCAGATGAATCTGTAATGTTTGTCCCCTGCGGATGCCTTGAGGAATGGAATCCACAAAGTCCATATCAACCTGAAAACGACCATTAGACACCTGTGTGAACACTTTTTTAATCTTTAATTTATAATCCTTTCCTGCAAATGTGAATCCTCCAAGCAAACCGGTGTAAATTCTGGAAATGTAATGTTCATCTATATCCACTCTAACTTTATATCCGCTCATTACGTCTATTTGTCCTAATCTTTCGCCTTTATTTTTATTTTGTCCTATTTCTGCATCCAAAGAAGTAAGCTGCCCATCAACAGGCGCCCTTACAATTAAATCCCCAACTTTTTTACGCATTACATTCAATGCATTTTGTGATCCTTCAAATGACTGCTTTGCCTGTGTTAATTGCTGTTGATTGGATAGAGAGTCCTGCTGCAAAATCTGTGATGTTAATTTTATTTTTTGTACCTGGTAATTGTAATCGTTCTCAGATTTTTTAAATTCCTGCAATCCAATAACTTTCTGGTCGTATAATTTTTTGTTTAGTGTAAATACTCTTTCTGCCTCCCTTAACTGGCTCTCCACATCAGTCATTTGATTAAGTTTATTCACCGTGTTTTGCTGGGCCGAGTTACGTGAAATCTGCATTTGTGTTAAAAGGTTGTACACATTTGTTTGTTGTGTAACCAACCCTAATTCCAAATCTGTATTTGACAAACGAAGAATAGGCTGACCCTTTTTCATCATAGCTCCATCATCTACAAATTTTTCTTCTACCCTGCCACCTTCAGTAGCATCAAGGTAAATGGTGGTTATAGGGAGAACCACCCCATTAACCGGGATAAACTCCTGGAAGGTGCCCTGTTTAATTTCACTGATGGTTATCCGCTCCGTATCTACATTCAACCGGCTTTTCCCTGAAGTCATCAAATAACTGGTAACAATAATTCCAATTATTGCCAGCACACCACCAATAGTGAGTAATCTTTTTGTTGACCATTTCTTTTTTTCAATGACTCTGTCCATGTCCTTATTTTCTAAAGTTATTTTCCTTTCCCTTGATAAAGTCACCCGGCGGCTGAAACTGTTGCACCGGATGACTTTTTATTTAATACATGAGAAAACTGTTACGCCTACATTATATAAAAGGCTGTGCCAAACCCGAAACATCTGATTTTTAGCGACTTATTCTGGAACTGCTTTTGACTGTGTACGCTTTTGCAACAACAGGTGTCCGTTTTTGATACAGTTGCCCATACCCATATAAAACAGATAAATTTTTCAGGCACAACTATTTGTATTTGTGGTATAATTGTAGTTGGTTTTGCAAACGTTATGATTTTAAAAAATGCCAACATATTAATTGTAGATGACGACCCGGATGTTTTAACAGCGGTTCGTTTATTATTAAAAACAGAAGCCAAAGAAGTAGTAACAGAAAAAAACCCGGAAAACCTGCGCTGGTTACTGGGTCAAAAAAAGTTTGACCTGCTTTTACTGGATATGAATTTCAACAGCAGTATCAATACGGGAAATGAAGGTTTGTACTGGCTGAAAAAAGTAAAAGAACTGGAGCCTGATATTTCCGTAATTATGATTACCGCTTATGGCGATATTGATTTAGCCGTTCGTTCTCTTAAAGACGGGGCTGCTGATTTTATTGTTAAGCCATGGCATAATGAAAAATTGGTTAGTACCATTACCGAACTATTACGGAAAAAAATAGTTGGAAAATCTATTTTGCCAATAAAAGCAACCAATGATTCTATTATTGGCAAATCTTTATTGGGCGAGAGTGAGGTGATGGAAGAGATTTTTTTAAAGATTGAAAAGATTGCTCCTACGGATGCCAATGTTTTAATATTGGGTGAAAACGGAACGGGTAAAGATTTGATTGCAGAAGCAATTCACCAAAAATCATTAAGAGCAGATAAACCATTTATTAAAGTAGATGTGGGTGCATTGACTGAATCTTTGTTTGAAAGCGAATTGTTTGGTCATAAGAAAGGAGCTTTTACCGATGCGAGAGATGACCGGATGGGAAGATTTGAAGCTGCGAATGGTGGCACTTTATTTTTAGATGAAATTGGAAACATCTCTTTACATCAGCAGGCGAAATTATTAACCGTTTTACAAAACAGGAAAGTAACACGCCTTGGTACAAATGAAGCCATACCAATTGATATTCGCTTAATATGTGCTACCAATCTTCCATTGACAGAACTTGCCAACGAATCAAGATTTCGCAAAGATTTAATTTACCGTATTAACACAGTTGAAATAACCGTTCCTCCATTAAGAAAGAGAACAGAAGATATACCACTCTTAGCAAATCACTTCATCAAACAATACTGTAACAAATACATTAAGCCAACCATCAGCATTGATGAACAGGCATTGGATAAATTAAAAAAATATCACTTTCCGGGCAATGTGCGGGAGTTGCAATACACTATAGAAAGGGCAGTGATTATGTCAGAAGGAGATGTATTGCAGGCAAAAGATTTAATCTTCTCTCCAATTGAATCTGCAAGAACTGATGCCGATGAACCTCAGGATTTGAAATTAAGTAATATTGAAAAAAATACTATTCTTAAAGTAATAGAAAAACATAATGGTAACATCACCAAAGCAGCAAAGGAATTGGGGTTAACAAGAACTGCTTTATACAGGAGGCTAAGCAAGTATGATATTTAAACGATACCAGTTACTCATTTTAATCAGGATTGTTTTACTGGTTGCCAGTATAACAGGATTTGCCTGGTTGTTTGTTAAAGGATATTATTCTTTTTCAGTTGGAACGCTTATAATTATAATCGTACAGGTATTAGAATTGCTTCGTTTCATTAATAAAAACAATGAAGAACTCGAACAGTTTGTTGAGTCCATCCACTACCGTGATTTTTCCCGTCATTTTGATGTGAAAAATGCACCCGAACCTGTGAAGGATTTAAGAAAAGGTTTTAATGAAATTAATTCCACTTTTAAACTTATCAGCCGGGAAAGAGAAACACAATACCAGTACCTCCAGCGAATACTTGAACTGGTTGATACGGGAATTCTTTCTTACCAGGTAGAAAGTGGTGAAATATCCTGGATGAATGAATCATTTAAACGGATGATGGGCATTCCTTATTTAAAAACAATTCATTCGCTGGAAAGAAGAAACCCGAAACTTTATAATGAATTACTAAATTTAAAGACCGGTGAACAAAAAGTTGTAAAAGCCCATGATGATAAATCAACCTTTAAAGTATTGGTAGTAGCCACTACATTTCAAACTGAAGGGAAATTATACAAGCTGGTTGCCTTCCAAAATGTAAACGAAGCGCTGGATGAAAACGAAGCGGAAGCCTGGAAAAAACTATTAAGTGTGATGACACATGAAATAATGAATTCTATTGCTCCTATTTCATCCTTAGCCGATACATTAAAAAATCGTCTGAAGCATTCGCCGAAAGATACACAGGGAAACAGTGTTGCTACAGAAGATTTGGAAATAGGAATAGAAACCATCCGCCGGCGCAGTGAAGGTTTATTAAAGTTTGCAGAA
>JBLMVP010000407.1:0-3018 GCA_050256755.1 Sphingobacteriales bacterium
ATGGTACAATATAAATGAATAGAAAATATACCATGGTCTGCATAATAAAACTGTCTGCGCCTTATATAAAGCAACTTCAGGAATAAGGCAAAAAACGGCAGCGAGATAAACAACATTTGCGGGATTGAATGAAAAAACTTTTCTGTTACTGCTTTTAATATGTTGGTATCATCACCATACTTTTCTTTCCATTCAATTCCTTTTTTGGTGAACAATTGTTCTATTCCCGAATCTTTTTCATCCTTTGGCAAAGCATGCTGTATTGAATCATACTCATGCAGTGTTTCGTATTTTGTTTTAAATCCAAACCCGCCATTTTTTTTAAAAAGATAATCGGCTGACTCAAGGCTGTCTCTGCTAACAGTACTGTCTTTTTCAAGTCTTAGCAAATCATGTTCAATTGCTATAAGGGTTTTAGTTTTTTTATTTTTTGTTGCAGTATCCTCTGCCTCATTTATTTTATTCTGCACATCTTGCCTTGCTGCTTTTAACATCTCGGTTAATACAGCTGCTGTGCCACTTTCTGCCCCTTTTATATTAAATGTTTCTTCCGGTTTAAAAATTGAAAAAAATATTAAAAAGAAAATGGCAGAAGTAAACACATACATCCTTACAGGATTAAGGTAACTGGCCCTTCTCCCCTTCATATATTCCTGCGAAAGAAAACCCGGCTTAAACAACAGGTATTTTAAAGTGCTGAAAAACTTGCCATCAAAATGGGTAATATCATTAAAGAAATGAGTAACAAGATGCCAGACTGTTTCTTTGGGTTCTACATTCTCCTGTCCGCAGTTATGGCAATACCTTCCCTGCACTTCCGTTCCGCAGTTTAAACAAATTTTTTCCTTTCTTTCCTTAAAATGAGACACTTTAATATAATTTTTGCTAAAAATAAAAAAGAAAAACAGAAATTAACCGTTACAATATACACCGTTATCTTTGACTTAAATTAATAAGACCAATTAAATGAAAAAACTCATCTGTCCCGCTATCCTGTTGCTTATTACCACCTTATCAAAAGCACAATTTTACTATAACGATATTCTGGGTACCAAAAAAACAACAGAGCAATGGAAGTTGTATAAACAGCATTCCATCAACATCGTTAAGGCCAAAAGTTTTGAAAGCGATGGTGAACCCAGCAAAGATTTTTTCCTTCAGCAAAATATTGATTTATCAAAAAAAGTGATTGAAACAAAATCGGGTGCTGTATCTTCTGCCTCTTCCAACCTCAGTTCTTATTTTAACGAAAAAGGAGATTTAATAAAAACAGTGGATGAAAACGACATCAGCGAAAACACTTCAACCTATACTTATAATAACGATGGACAATTAATAAGTATTGAGATAAATGCTGTTGCCGGCGACAACAGTTTTACACAAACAGAAAAACATCTTTGGTTTTACAACAGTAATGGAAAGCCGGAAAAAATGCTGAAAATAAAAAATGAAAAAGATACCATTACCGTGCGTATTAATTATGATGATAAAGGGAATGCAAGTGAAGAAGTAAGTTTTACAAAAGGCAAACAGCTTGAACGTTATTATTTTTATTATAATGAAAAAAACCAGCTGAGTGATATTGTACGCTATAACACCCGTTACCAGAAAATGCTGCCGGATTACAGTTTTGATTATGATGAAGCGGGCCGGCTAAATGAAATGACGGTGTACCGGGTGCAAAGCAGCGGCAGCGATTATCTTACCTGGCGGTATTTATATGATGAAACAGGGCTTAAAATAAAAGAGGGATGTTTTGACCATGACAAGAAGATTGTGGGACGTGTTGAGTACGAATACAATAAATAAAAAGTTAGAACAGATTTTTGATTTTTTGGGCTCATCCCCCTATTTTTGCATCCCCAAAGTTCTTAAACAAACAGGCGGAAGTAGCTCATTTGGTAGAGCACGACCTTGCCAAGGTCGGGGTGGCCGGTTCGAGCCCGGTCTTCCGCTCAAAAAAAAGCTGTGGGGAGTTTTCTCACAGCTTTTTTATTCACAACCAGGTGAATACCCGGGTGGTGGAACTGGTAGACACGCAGGACTTAAAATCCTGTTCCCAGTAATGGGAGTGACGGTTCAACTCCGTTCCCGGGTACAAAAGAAAGCGACTGTAACAAGTCGCTTTTTTTATTGGCAGAATTTACTTTCTTTTCTATACAGAATTTCCTTCGCAATCAATATAAAACTGTACAAGGACTTGTATATATTTATGAGTTAGCAGCAATTTTGTTAATCAAGCTTCGATAGTTCAATAATGTTAATTATAATACATCAGGAAAATATCTTCATTATACAAGGCCGAATGAAGTGATACACGAGAAGAATCTTACAAAAAAGGGGGTTTGAAAATTACTTTTAGAAATGGTTATGGATTAATTGAACGTGACGGTAACGTTTATAAGATTGAAAACAGCATAGAAACTTTATTCTGTGAATCAGATCTATCTAAAAGAGTTTGGTTTCAAACCTGGATACAAATTCAAGAAAGATAAATCCATCCACAGGCGAACTTCAACATTAAACCAATTTTGCAAAGCAGACTTGCATTTGTTTTTTATCAAAGACCCACAGTCCTTCACCACAGTACCACTAAAGCTTAATCAGGGAACAAACCGAATTCGGGCTGTATATCGAATTCAGGCGGCTTTTTTGCTTACTTTTTTTCCGCAAAAAAAAGTAAGAGAGAAAATTTCATCTATCGGTCGGTGTCCCCATCAACCGAAACATATTATCCTCATTCTTTTTCCAACCCATCCATAAAATCCTGAAGCATCTTTAATTTATCGGGGGTAAGTTTCTTAATTCTGTCCACCGGGCTGGGCGCCTCAAGCTTTGGTTTTAGCTTATATAAAGGATGATTATGAGCCACTGTTGTTCCCTCATCCTTTCGCCAGACAAACAAATCATCCGGCGTGCAACCACATACCAGGCAAAGCCGCTCAATGGTTTCATAAGTAAAGTTCTCCACCTTTCGGGTAAGCAGGCGGTTTACGGTATGGTAAGCCATTCCCTTCT
>JBLMVP010000408.1:0-14658 GCA_050256755.1 Sphingobacteriales bacterium
GAAAATTGATTTAACTAAAAGAGTTTTGGGTGTTATTCGCCCAACAACAGAAGTGATTGGTAATTATTCTGACAGTAAACAGGTGGGAATTTTAGCCACATCCGGTACCGTAATTTCACAATCTTACCCGATTGAAATTGAAAAGTTTTTTCCGGAGGTAAAAGTTTACCAGCAGGCATGTCCTTTATGGGTACCGCTGATTGAGAATAATGAACATCTTACAAAAGGGGCAGATTTTTTTGTAAAGAAATATATTAACCAATTACTGGAACAATCTCCTTTAATAGATACCATTTTACTGGCATGTACCCATTATCCATTACTGATGGATAAGATAAAAGAGTATTCTCCGGCAGACATGACCATACTTTCACAGGGGGAAATTGTAGCTAAAAGCCTAAAAGATTATTTGACCCGTCACCTGGAAATAGAAAATAAACTGACTAAGAACGGGAGCAGGGATTTTTATACTACAGATTCCACCGAGGATTTTGATAACCATGCCGGCCTTTTTTATGGTATCCAAATCAGCTCCAAACACGTTGATTTAGAAGCTTAATAGCAGCAATGGTAAAGAAAGTCTGCCTGCCGGGTAGACAGGGATTGCGATTCTTCCAGTAAAAGAATTGAATGCAATGCTTCTCAATAAAAGCATTAAAGCCGGGCTCTAAAAATTCTCTGTTTCAATATCCCAAATATCAGGTTCAACCCTTACCTTTGCCGTCCTTTCACAAACGGTGGGAAGTGGTGTTCCCGCTGACTGTAGATAAAGCCCGTTTCTCCACGGGGATTTTTGTAAAAGGAAAAAAATAAAATCATGGCACAAAAACGTACATATCAGCCTTCCAAACGCCGCCGTAAAACTACACACGGTTTTCGTAAGCGTATGCAAACAGCCAATGGCCGCAAAGTATTGGCCAGCCGCCGTAAGAAGGGACGTCATAAACTTTCTGTTTCTGATGAAAGAGGTTTAAAATAAGCCCGGGTTCTGCCAATGGGCAGATAGTTGTTGAGGCTTCATATATTTATAGCTCCGGATTAATCCGGAGCTATTTTTTATTTAAGAATTATTGAAAACGATTGGCAAAACAATTTACACTTGGCAAAAATGAACGGGTAAAAAGCCGTAAACGCATTGAACAATTGTTTAGTGAAGGGCAGCGCTTTACGGTAAGTCCATACAGAATTTTTTATGTGTTGGGTGAATTTTCCAACTCAAGTTTGCAGTTTGGTGTGGGAGTGAGCACCCGTAATTTTAAAAAAGCGGTTGACAGAAACAGAATAAAACGATTAACAAGAGAAGGGTGGCGTTTGCAAAAAAAAGAATTGAAAGAAATATTAGAGACGTCTAATAAGGAGTTAAGTGTGTTTTTAATTTTTACCGGGAAAGAATTACCTGAGTATAATTTTGTGAAAGAAAAACTAACTGTAATTTTAAATAAACTGCTTAAGCTGGTTGATGAAAACAGTACTCCGCATACTTAGTTTGCCTTTTATCATTTTGATAAAATTATACCAATGGATTATTTCGCCATGGCTGGGTCCGAGCTGCCGGTTTACTCCTACCTGCTCTCAATACGGAATTGAAGCATTTAAAAAACATGGAGTATTTAAAGGGTTCTGGCTTACATTAAAAAGAATAAGCCGTTGCCATCCATGGGGTGGGCATGGGTATGATCCCGTTCCGTAATTACTGAAAATATTAATTGAATGACTAAAGAAAAAATTCGCTGCAGCTGGTGTTTGAAAGATGATTTGTATAAAAATTATCATGATGAAGAATGGGGAACCCCTTTGCATGATGATCAAAAATTATTTGAGTTACTTTGTTTAGAAGGTGCACAGGCCGGATTAAGCTGGTATACTATTCTTGCCAAAAGAGAAAATTACCGAAAAGCCTTTGATCATTTTGATGCAAAGAAAATGGCGAAGTATGATGCGAAGAAAATTGAAAAGCTTTTGCTGAACGAAGGAATAGTGAGGAACCGGTTAAAAGTAAATGCTTTTATTACCAATGCACAAGCTTATCTCGCTATTCAAAAAGAATTTGGAAGTTTTGATAAATACATCTGGCAGTTTGTAGATGGTAAACCAATCAACAATAATGTTTCAGGTATGAAAGATGTTCCTGCTAAAACAGCTATCTCCGATATAATGAGTAAAGACTTACTCAAAAAAGGATTTAAGTTTGCCGGCTCTACTATTTGCTATGCTTTTATGCAGGCTTCCGGTATGGTGGATGACCATGCAAATGATTGCTGGAAAAAGAAAAGAAAGAAATAGTAAAGCAGGCTCCATTATTTTTGTTTTTGATACAGGGCATAATCAACAGATAATTTTCCTGCACCGCTAATCAACAAAACAACTGCCATCGTAATTACGAGTAAATGATATTCAAATCCTTCGCCGGCCTGGTTGCCAAACCAATTCATAAAAAACCCATTCTGTACATGAGCTTTGAAAATTATTCCAGTCATATCTGCAATAATAGCAATGGAAACAAGCCTGGTTGCAAATCCTGTTATTAAGAAGACAGCACCAAAGAATTCAATTACAATTACCAAAAAACCAATGATCCAGGGGAGTCCTGCTGTAGCTGTAAAAAAATTCATGGTACCGGAAAATCCATAACCTCCAAACCACCCCAGCATTTTTTGTGCACCATGCGGTAATAATAACAGGCCAAGCATTACACGTAAAATAGCTGTTGCATAACTTTTATCAGTGCGTATAAATTTTTGCAGCATAAATAAATAGTTTAGATTTAATTAATTGCCATAGAAAAATTGTTCCTTAATAATTTTTCCATCTTTCCAGTGCTGAACAGCAACCTGAGTGTAGTTGCGTACGCCCCAGTCTTTATGCGTATAATCAAAATGCCATTTAACATAGGACACATTTTCTCCAACAGCCACATCCAAAGCTTTGGCTCCCCGGAATTCAGTAATACTTTCAAAAAAATCCAATTCTCTTTCACGGTTTGCATCTTTACCAACTGTGGGACTAAATTCATTTTCCTGCATTACTACTTCATCATCGTAGTATAACTCAAAACCTTCCATTGCTTTGCCTTCAAGAATAAGCTGATTGAGGTGGTTTATTTTTTCTTTTACTGTTTGCATAATTGTGATTTTTTTAGCTGGTAATTGATGATGCAAAATTGCCAGCATCAACACTCCCTTTCCAATGATGTGTGGTAAGAAAAAACCTTGACCTATGTTAAGTTGGTTATTTTTTTTCAGCCAGTTGTTTACGAATACGGCTGAGTGATTCAGGAGTTATACCCAGGTAAGAAGCAATATGTTTAAGAGGAAGCCTTTGTTCCATTGCAGGAAACTGTTCTATGAAATTGAGATAGCGTTGCTCGGCGGGCATGCTTATGTTTTCAATAATACGTCGCTGGTGAGCAATAAAAGCACGTTGAAGTTTAATACGAAACAGCCTTTCAAACTTTGGAACTTTTGCCAGCAATTCTTCAAAATCATTTTTCTCAATCAATAGTAATTCCGAATCTTCCATTGCCTCAATATTTGTAAGCGCAGGTTTGCCTGTAATTAATCCGTACATATCGCTGGTCCACCAGTCTTCAATGGCAAACATAATGGTATGCTCCATTCCTGTTTCATCTACATAATATTGACGCAGGCAACCTTTTATAACATAACATTCATACCGGCAGGTATCTCCTGCCTGTACATGATATTGACGTTTGCGTATTTTTTTTGTGTGAAGAACAGAAATGAAATATTCTTTTTCTTCAAGGGTTAAATCAATAAAATCAGCAATATTTTTTAAAAGGGCTTCATGCATAGTTCAAATTTAAAGGGAAATATTAATAGTGCTGACGCTTCCGGTAATACTTCTCTGTGTATAACCTTTGTATCTTTGCAAAGACCTTTGTGATCTCTATTTTTTATTTATATAAAATGAATAAAGATGAAAAGTTTTTGCTTTATACTGATATTTGGCGTGCTGACAGCAACAGCCTTTTCGCAAACAACAATACAATTTCCTCCTGATTCTGCGGGACATACCACCCGTGTAAAAGTTTTTCCCAACCCTGCCAGGGGTGTAGTTAATGTACAGCTGAAGGATTGGGATATAAAATACCGCTACACACTTAATATTTTAAATGCTAACGGAAAAAGAATAAGTACAATGATTTTAAAAGGACCGGTTGAAACAGTAGAATTAAAAACCAGCAGAAAAAAAGCGACACTATTTATTGAAGTATGGAAAGAAAAAGAACTTGTAGGCAGAGAAACAGTTATTGTTATAAAATAAAAAACCGCTGTTAATTTAACAGCGGTTTTAAATAGTATACGAATAAATTATAATGCAGCAAACCGTTCAGCTACTTTATTCCAGTTAACCACATTCCAAAAGGCGGCTAAATAATCAGCACGGCGATTTTGATATTTTAGATAATAAGCATGTTCCCAAACATCTACACCTAATATAGGTTTACCTTTTACTTCTGCTACATCCATTAAAGGATTATCCTGGTTAGGTGTGGAAGATATTTCTAATTTCCCATCTTTTACAAGCAACCATGCCCAGCCACTTCCAAATCTTGTCATGCCGGCATTGGCAAATTTTTCTTTAAATGCATCAAAGGAGCCAAAAGCTGCATTTAAAGCATCAGCTAATTTTCCAGAAGGAGCTCCACCAGCATTGGCAGCTAAGCTTTCCCAAAAGAAACTATGGTTCCAGTGACCACCGCCGTTGTTACGAACGGCAGGAGAAATTGACCCCGCAACTGCTA
Source organism: Sphingobacteriales bacterium (assembly GCA_050256755.1). Classification (GTDB taxonomy): domain Bacteria; phylum Bacteroidota; class Bacteroidia; order Chitinophagales; family Chitinophagaceae; genus AWTP1-9. Next base: position 4,766 of record JBLMVP010000408.1, read on the forward strand.
TCAATTCTTCCAGTGATTTTCCTTCGTTGGGGGTTCCGGCAATTGCTTTATTTAAATTGTCAACATAAGCCTGGTGATGTTTACCATGGTGAATTTCCATTGTTCTTGTGTCAATATGCGGTTCCAATGCGTCATGTGCATATGGTAACGCAGGTAGTGTAAATGCCATAATTTCTATTATTTGCCCCCGTCTCCAAAGGAGCGGAGAAGTGAAAAAATTAATTTTAAAGAACAACAAATTTATGAAGGCTTTGCTGAATATGTGAAGAAGAGAGGAATTCTTTCTGATTTCGAAAATCTACCTCTTTGATTTAAAAAACATTTTCATCAGGCTTGCACATTCATCTGCTAAAATGCCTGAGGTGATTTCTGTTTTGGGATGAAAAGGCCATTCTTCTTTGGTGATATGTTTGTGACCGTTTTTTTCATCATCGGCGCCCCAAACTACTCTTCCAATTTTACTCCAATATAGAGCCCCGGCACACATGAGGCAGGGTTCAACAGTAACATAAAGTGTTGCATCCGGTAAATATTTTGCTCCTAAAAAATTAAAAGCAGAAGTGAGGGCAATCATTTCGGCATGGGCTGTTGGGTCATTTAATTTTTCTGTTTGGTTATAGCCCCGGGCAATAATCTTTTGATTTATTACCACCACTGCACCTACAGGAATCTCCTCTTCATCAAAAGCTCTTTCGGCTTCTTTTAAAGCCATCCGCATAAAATATTCGTCATTCAACTCCATCATTGAACTAAGGTAAAAAAGAAAAGCCATCCGTCGGCTGACGGATGGCTTAGTATAGACGAGATTGGGTTATAATTTTTTGATTTGAATATTTCTGAAGGAAACTGCATTGCCGTGATCCTGCAAACAAATCCTTCCTTTTTTAAATGTTCCAAATCCGGGCCATTCTTTAAATTTACTCTTTGCCACCATCGCATTCCAGTTATCATCCCACATAGTGGTGGAAACAACGGTAGTTCCATTAAGAATTAAATCCAGGTTGCCATTATTACAAACAATTTCAGCAAGATTCCACTCACCAGCTGGCTTTACTGTTTCTTTACTGCAGTTAATCAAATCGTATAAATCACCGGCGCGGTGACGAAAAAGCTTTCCATCTCCATGACCATCATTATCCAACACCTGCATTTCGGGACCAGATTCATACGGCTCTTTAAATTTAGTGGTGTCTTCATGCACATAAAACAATATTCCACTATTGCCACCGGGTGAAATTTTCCATTCGAGTTTTAAATGAAAATTTTCATATTCCTCATCGGTTACTATATTGCCGGCCCCGTCAATTTTCATTTCCACTTTTCCTTCTTTATTTTTTTGTGCAATTTTTTTTGAAGTATCCAGTGAAAGCTCTCCGTTGTTTATTGTCCATGCTGAACCAACAGGTCCGCCACCATACTTGTGCCAGCCGGCTGTTGTTTTTCCATCAAATAAAGAAACGAAACCAGTAGTATCAGCAGTTGCTGCCGCCGCTTCAGTTGTTTCTTTTTTTTCTTCAGAGGCTGTTCCGGCATTATTGCAGGAAACCATTGCCGTGATGCCGGCAGCCAGTAAAAACATTTTCATTGTTATGTTATTGATTGTTTTTTGATGAAAGAATTGGTTCTACAATTGTATTTATATTTTTGACTAATTAACTCCGCTAACGGGTAATTGAGTTGATAAGATTATTGGTAAAAAAGCCCATTATAATTTTTAAGAAGCATTAATAATTTCATAAATTCCTTATCCAAATATTTTTGAAATTGATGGGCTGGCTTTTATCACCGTGGGACTGTAATTTTATCGGGCATGCGCCATGTGCTTTATAAAAGGGCTCACCTATCCATACTGTCTCTCCTTTTACTTCTGTATTGTTTTGAATGAGCACACCGTTTTGAAAAACTGTAACATGTGCGGGTGTATTCAAACTGCCATCAGCATTAAATTTTGGTGCGTTCCAAATCACATCATAGCTCTGCCATTCTCCTGGTTTTTTACAGGCATTTACCAGGGGGGGTGTTTGTTTATAAATGCTTCCTGCCTGGCCATTTACATAAGTTGAATTCTTGTAATTATCAAGCACCTGCAGTTCATAACCTGCATCTCCACTACCTGTGGATGCCAAAAAAATTCCGCTGTTGCCACGTACCTGCCCTGTATTAAGCACGTCTGTATCGCCCGGCACCCTTGATTTATAAAAATCAGGATTATTCCCTGGAATCTTTGCAAATTCAGCCGGGATACGCCATTCAATATGCAATTGATAATTAGTGAAAGTTCTTTTTGTCTGTATATTACCTGAGGGCTTATTCACTGTTAAGATACCATCAGCAACTTTCCAGTCAGCTTGTTTTTTTGGATCTTTTGTTAACACCCATTCATTCAAATTTTTTCCGTTAAATAAAATTACAGCATCGGAAGGCGCATCTAAATTGGTTTTGCCCGGACCAACGATTGGCCGGGAAGGTGCAAACACTTCCGTTTTCGCAGCGGCCTTTACTAAACTGTCTTTATGTGTTTTGAGTAGTGTTTGGGCAGAAACGGACAGTGTAACGGAATATAGTATAGCAGCAAAAACAATTTTTCTCATGTGGATTATTGATTTCTTAATGTAAGAATATATTGAACAACGGTTGTTATTTCTTCTTTTGATAAATTCGGATGTGCTACCATGGGTACCTGACCCCAGTTACCCTTACCTCCTTTGGTAACTTTCTCAACCAGCATAGCCACATTGGCTTCTGTGTTTTCATATTTTTTTGCTACATCTGTGTAAGCCGGACCTGTGCTGGTTTCATTAATCTTATGGCAGGTAAGACAATCCGATTTGGCAATAATTTCCACTGCTTTATCTTCTAATGGATTGGTTGCGGCAGCTTTTGTTTCTTCTTTTGCAGAAGTTGCAGCATCTTTTTTTTCAGTTTTATCTCCACTACCTCCACAGGAAAATAAAATGGCAGAAGTTGCGAGTGTAATAAAAATTTTCTTCATGAGTAAATGGTTTGTATTAAGAATAAAAGATTTAGTCTAATCCAAGTATGTTTCGGTTTAATTTGTCGTTGGTTTCTGTTGCTGCAAAATTATCAAATCGTTTATCGGTAACACGAATAATATTTTTTTTAATAAATTCGGCACCTTCTCTTGCTCCGTCTTCCGGATGTTTTAAGCAGCACTCCCATTCAAGTACTGCCCAGCCTTTAAAATCATATTGAGTTAGTTTGCTAAAGATAGATTTAAAATCAACCTGGCCGTCGCCTGGTGAACGAAAACGACCCGGACGGTTAATCCAGTCCTGGTAACTTCCATAAACTCCCTGTTTACCATTGGGATTATATTCTGCATCTTTTACATGAAACATTTTTATACGTTCATGATAATGATCGATATAAGCGAGATAATCCATGCATTGCAAAAGAAAATGAGAGGGGTCATATAACAAGCAGGCTCTTGCATGGTGGTTTACTTTTTCAAGGAACATTTCATAAGTTAGTCCATCATGTAAATCCTCACTTGGATGAATTTCATAACAAAGGTCCACACCGCATTCATCAAAATAATTTAAAACAGGTGACCATCGTTTTGCTAATTCTCTAAATCCTTCTTCCACCAAACCATCCGCTCTTTGCGGCCAGGGAAATACCATGGGCCACAATAATGAACCACTGAAAGTGGCGTGTGCATTCAGTCCTAAATTTTGTGATGCTTTGGCAGCGTACATTAATTGCTGCACGGCCCATTGCTGTCTTGCTTTAGGATTGTTACGTACCGATTCATGAGCAAAGCCATCAAATAACTTATCATATGCCGGATGGACTGCTATCAACTGACCTTGCAAATGAGTGGAAAGTTCAGAAATTTGCAAACCATATTCTTTTGCTGTGCCGGTTATTTCATCAGCATAGGTTTTACTTTCTGCTGCTTTTTGTAAATCGATAAAGCGTTCATCCAATGTTGGAATTTGTAATGCTTTATAACCAAGACTGGCAGCCCATTCACAAATAGAACGTAAACTGTTAAACGGCGCCACATCACCGATAAACTGGGCAATAAATATCGCAGGTCCTTTAATTGTTGTCATTGCCAAATTCAATTATAAAATTATACAGTAAATGCTGTCCACTTGTCTGTTGATTGTGCTGATGCCACTACACTATCAATAAATGCCATACCTCTTATCCCTTCATCAACCTTAGGATAATCCAATGCTTCTTTTGATGGTTCTTTTCCTTCCAGTTTAGCTGCTAAAGTTGCTGCAAAATTTTTATAAATATTGGCAAATGCTTCCAGGTATCCTTCAGGATGACCGCCGGGGGTACGGCAGTTACTGGTAGCAAAACTGCTTAATGTATTAGTGTAATTACTTCCGGCTCTTAATATTTGAGCTGGTTGATCCAACCATTTTACAATTAAGGTATTTGGTTCCATCTGTTGCCATTCAACACCACCTTTCTCGCCATAAAGCCGAATCTTCAAGGCGTTTTCTTCACCAGCTGCAACTTGAGATGCCATTAACACACCTGTTGCGCCATTATCAAAACGTAATAAAACATTGCCGTCATCATCCAGCATTCTTCCTTCAACCATAATAGTTAAATCCGCACATAGATGTGTAATTTTTAATCCTGAAATATATTCTGCTAAATGCGCTGCATGTGTTCCAATATCGCCCATGCTTCCGCTCTTACCACTTTTCTTTGGGTCTGTTCTCCATGCGGCCTGTGCATTACCTTCCCTTTCACTTAATTTACTCAGCCATCCCTGTGGATATTCTACCCATACTTTTCTTATTTTACCTAACACGCCACCTTGTGCCATAGCTCGTGCCTGCTTTACCATTGGGTAACCGGAATAAGTATGTGTAAGACATAAAAGCAATCCAGTTTCTTCCACTTTCTTTTTTAATTGTTTGGCTTCGTCTAATGTAAAGGTGATTGGTTTTTCTATTACCACATTAAATCCATTATCCAATGCCATCATAGCCGGGGCAAAGTGAGCAAAATTGGGCGTAACAATAGTTACAAAGTCAATTCTTTTATCAGGAGGCAGTTGACTTTCTTTTGAAATCATTTCTTCGTAGTTCGTGTATATTCTGTCTTCAGCTAAAAATAATTCCTTACCTGATTCTTTTGCCACATCAGGATTAATGCTCAGTGCACCGCATACTATTTCAATTTTACCATCCATGTTAAATGCATAACGGTGAATGGCGCCGATAAATGCATCTTTACCTCCACCAATCATTCCCATGCGAAGTTTTCTGTTCATAAGCTAAGAGTTCAAAAGAATTAAACGAGATATTTATGTACCAGAGTTTATTATTTCTATTTGGCTTTTCCTGCGTCGCACACCTGTACGGCAACAATTCTATTCATCTACCATCCCGTACGGTATTCTCTTTTCACATATTGGTTAGCTTCATCAAAGTTTGTAATCTTCATATTCTTTGCGTCCCACAATAATTTTTTTCTTCCGGGGAATTTTTTGCCGTCAGCGCTTTTAATATTCCAACTTCTTAAGGCAAGGTTACCCATCAATATAGTTTCAGTTAATGGACCAGCATATTCAAAAGGAGAACTTACTTTGGCATTACCATAGCCTGCAATACAGGCATTTACCCATTGCACATAATGACCTTCAGGAACTCTTTTTATTGTTTGCGGTACTGTAACTGTATTCATTCTTGAAGTAGGTAATAATTTAGGATCACTTCCGTAAGTGCCACACATCATTTTTCCTTTGGTTCCTTCTATAATAACGCCGCCACTTCCATCATTATCGCCCATGATTTCATCGGGCAATAATTCTTCTGGTCTGTCGGGTCTTATCCCGCCGTCCATCCAATGCATAATTACCTCTCTCTTTTTCTTATTGTCCGGAAACTTTAATGTAACTGTTGATGCAGCAGGACAACTTTCAGGATAATAAGAAGCATTCCACATTTCTTCATAAATAGCTGCCACACTGCATTCCACTTCTGAAGGATAATCAAGTCCTACTGTTTTAAAAGCGGGGTCAATTAAATGGCAGCCCATATCGCCTAACGCACCAGTTCCAAAACTCCAGTAACCACGCCAGTTAAATGGTGTAAATCCATCCCGATACTCTTCCCATTGAGCAGGGCCAAGCCATAAATTCCAATCTAATTCAGGAGGAACGGGAGCGAGTTTTTTAGGTTTACCAAAACCTTGCGGCCATACGGGACGGTTGGTCCATACATATATAGTATGTGCTTCGCCAATAATGCCGGCATTGTACCATTCCTGCATTTGCCTTACCCCATCACCGCTTGCTCCCTGGTTACCCATTTGAGTTACCACTTTATATTTTTGAGCAGCTTCCGTTAAAGTTCTTGCTTCATAAATATCATGTGTTAATGGTTTTTGCACATACACATGTTTGCCCATTTGCATGGCCATTAATGCAGCAACAGTATGGGTATTATCGGGAGTGGAAACTGAAACAGCATCAATATTATTCTTTTCTTTCTCCAGCATTTGCCGGAAATCTTTGTAATAAGTTGCCTTTGGAAAACGTTCTCTTGATGTTTTTGCTTCACGGTCATCCACATCACAAAGGGCAACAATATTTACTCCCGGACTTTTAGAAAATTCAAATAAATCGCTTTCACCTTTTCCTCCAATACCAATACCGGCAATATTTAATTTATCACTTGGTGCAATGAAACCACGGCCAAGAACATGACGTGGCACAATAAAAAAACCGGCAGCCAGTGAAGCATCTCTTATAAAACTCCGGCGGGAATAATTTTTTTTGCTCATATTATTATTATGAAAAAGCGGGTTTACATTTTATTATCAAAGCTGATACATTCCTTCAATTCTTTTTCAGTGTACGCTAAGTTATATTGTTTTAGTACATCCTCCGGCACTCCATTCCATTGATTGGGAACATTTCCTTTATAGCCAATATCATTCCATCCTATTTGGGTTGAATAAAAACCGGTTGCTGTTAAGTTGCGCATCAAATTAAAAAAGGCAACACCCTGTTTCATTTCAGGTTTTGCTTTTGCAGGATAGGCAATAGCCTCCACCATTTCTATTTGTTGCAGTGATGTGCAACCGGTAAATGGTTTACCATAAAGGTTTAAACATTTTAAATCTAACCAGCGTAAGCCACCACGCATTGGTGTTTGATGTTCGGGCATGTCTTTAACGATAAACTCAATAAAGCCGGGAACTTTTGCATCGCTGGCACTTCCACTCACTTCATCTTTTGGAATAATAATATCAGCCAGCACAGTAATGGTTGCCATTTCAGCATCTGTAAAAAATTTCTTTGCATTTTTTAAACGCTCTTCATATTCTTTTTCTTCGGCCATTCGGTTAATACCTTCTGCAGCTGTTTCGTTTGCAGCATTGCCGGCACTTTTTTTATCATCTGTTTTACAACTGGCGATGAATGCACCGGTGGCTGTACCACCCACAATCAGTTTTAATGATTTGCGTCTGTCCATATAAAGCTTTTAGCTGGAAACTGGTTTATAAATTTTGTTTCTTCATTTCTTCTACAATATGTTCACTTGCTCTCATGGAAAGAGCCAGTATTGTCCATGTAATATTTTTATCTGCCTGGCTAACAAACTGTCCGCCATCCACACAAAATAAATTTTTGCAATCATGTGCCTGGCTCCATTTATTCAATGCAGATGTTTTAGAATCATTACCCATCCTTACTGTTCCTGCTTCGTGAATAATGTTGCCCGGATTAGATAAGCCATAATTATTTTCCGGACCATCATCTCCCCCCCAGGTTATTACGGCGCCCATCTGGTGCATAATTTCTTTAAAGGTTTCCTTCATGTGTTTGGCCTGCTTTATTTCATAATCACTCCATTTTGTATTAAAGCGCAGAACAGGTATTCCATATTTATCTACTACCTGGGGATCAATCTCACAATAGCTATCTGCCCGGGCAATACCTTCTCCACGGCCCGCCATTCCTACACTGGCACCGTAAAAGAACCGATAATCTTCTTTTAAAGATTTACCATAGCCACCAGCTTCTTTTGTTTTACCATGAACCTGATACTTACCATTGAGTCCTTCTATTCCTTCTCCAAAACCATAAGCAGGTTGATTAAAGCCACCCCAATATTCGATATGATAACCACGGGGAAAATCTAATTTTTTATTATCGCCCCACCATGGAGTATATACATGCATACCACCCACACCGTCTTCATTATACCGCTTACGATCAAATAATTCCGGCAACACGCCACCCAATGCAGCACCGGTTGAATCATGTAAATATTTTCCTACAACATTACTGCTGTTGCCAATTCCATTGGGATGACGCTGTGATTTGGAGTTAAGCATCAGGCGGGCACTTTCGCAGGCGCTGGCTGCAAGAATTACCACCTTACCCTGTACTTCATATTCCTGCATATCATTTTTGCTTATATAAGATATGCCTTTTGCCAGTCCTTCCCTGTCAGTTAAAACTTCCCTTGCCATAGCATTAGTAATTACGTCTACATTACCTGTTTTAACCGCAGGTTTTACCAAACAGGAGGAAGAAGAAAAATCACCATACACTTTACAACTGCGTCCGCATTGCGCACAAAAAAAACAAGCGCCCCTGTCTTTATTAATTTTTTTGGTAAGAATAGATAAACGGGAAGGAATAACGGGTATGCCAATTCCTGTGGCTGCTTTTTTTATCATTAATTCATGTAAACGTGGTTTGGGAGGAGGAAGAAAAATTCCATCGGGATCATTAGGCAATCCTTCATTAGTACCAAACACACCGAGCAGCGTATCTATTTTATCGTAATATGGCTTTACATCTTCGTAACCAATTGGCCAGTCATCGCCTAATCCATCTATACTTTTTCTTTTAAAATCTTTTGGGCCAAAACGTAAAGAAATTCTACCCCAATGATTAGTTCTGCCACCCAGCATTCTTGCACGCCACCATTCCCATTTGGTATCACCAACATGTGTATAGGGCTCACCATCTATTTCCCATCCCCAGTAGCAACCATCAAAATCTCCAAAGGGACGAAATTTTGTACTGGCTCCCCTGCGGGGAGATTCCCATGGAGCTCTTAATTGATTTGAATCAACGGCCGGATCATAGTTGGGACCAGCTTCTATCATACAAACTTTTAATCCTGCGTTTGCTAAAACATAGGCAGCCATTCCACCACCGGCACCAGAACCAACAATAACCGCATCATAATTTTTAGTTTGTTTTTTAATTTGAAGATCTCCCATACAGCAATTTAAAAAGTGAAGAAATATAAATTTAAAACTATAATGCTTATATGTACAGAAAAAGTTTTTTGTAACCATTAAAAAATACTACTGCAAACGATTGATGCCTGATTTTACTATTACATGTTAGTATACAAATAAAAAATATTCATGCACCCGTCATTGTTTGATTGCTTAAAGAATTAAATTTACTTCTACACTGCTCTGTTTTCTGTAATTGCTTTAAGATAAAAACGAACGATATGCCTGCTACTATTCAACGTAATAAACTATTTGTTGCCAGTTGTCTTTCCCTTTTAGTAACATCACTGTCTTTTGGTATAAGGGCTGGTATATTAAATACCCTTGGCACGGAATTTAATTTAAATGCCCAACAACTTGGTACTATAGCCGCTACTGCTTTTTGGGGTTTCCCGTTGGCGGTTGTCATTGGCGGTTTTGTGGTTGATATTATAGGCATGAAACGTTTATTGGTAATGGCTTTTATTTTTCATTTGATTGGAATTGTTTTAACTATTTCCGCAACTGGATACTGGTCGTTGTTTTTACCTACTTTATTAATTGGTATTGCCAATGGAACGGTGGAAGCCGCCTGTAACCCATTAGTTGCTTCCCTTTATCCTCATAATAAAACAACCAGACTTAATCATTTT
>JBLMVP010000409.1:0-2822 GCA_050256755.1 Sphingobacteriales bacterium
GTATGGCTACAACATGCTCCTCCTAGTCTTATTCTCTTTGCATAAAAGAAGAATGAATATTGCATAATACTTTTAATCCCTGTGTTGCCATTACTGCACTTACCGTTACGGCATGTTGTTCACAAATACCTACATCAAAAGCACGGTGCGGCATTTTTTCCATCATAAACTTTAAGGAAGAGCCACTGGGCATGGCAGGGGTAATACCAATTATCTTTTCATTCTTCTCCGCTAATTCAATTATAGTATGACCAAATACATCCTGGTATTTTGGCGCTTGTGGGATATCAAATTTCTTTTTATAAATCTCACCGGTTATTTTGTCAAACAAACCGGGTGCATGCCATTTGGTTTGATCTTGTTCAGCGAGAGCATAACCCTTACCTTTTACGGTTACAATATGTAAAATTTTAGGGCCTGGAATATTTTTTAAATCTTTTAAAGTATCAACCAGTTTGGTAATATTATGACCATCGATGGGGCCAAAGTAACGGAGTTTAAGCGCTTCAAATAAATTACTGCTTTTGCTAACCATTCCCTTCATACCGGTCTCTAATTTTGAAGCCATCTCCCTCGTAAACCTTTTACCCACTGGCAGTTTGCCAAGCAAATTCCAAACCTCATCACGAAATTTATTATATGTCTGTGAAGTGGAAATATCTGTCAAATATTCTTTAAGAGCACCAACATTAGGGTCAATGCTCATACAGTTATCATTTAATATAATCAGTATATCACTATCTGCCACACCTGCATGGTTCAATGCTTCAAAAGCCATTCCAGCAGTCATTGCTCCATCTCCTATAACAGCAATGGCTTTCCTGTCTTTTTCACCTTTGTATTTGGAAGCGATGGACATTCCCAAAGCTGCAGAAATAGAAGTGGAAGAATGTCCCACGCCAAAAGTATCATATTCGCTTTCACTTCTTTTAGGGAAACCGCTAAGTCCTTTATATTTTCTGTTGGTAGGAAAATTATCTCTTCGGCCCGTTAAAATTTTATGACCGTAAGCTTGGTGACCAACATCCCAAACCAATTGGTCATAAGGGGTATTATAAACATGATGCAGCGCAACAGTTAACTCTACTACACCGAGGCTAGCGCCAAAATGACCACCATGTACACTAACTACATCAATTATATATTGACGTAATTCATCGCATAGCTGATGCAATTGTTCCGGCTTAAGTTTTTTTAAATCGGCCGGTGAGTCGATAGTGGCAAGAAGTTGTCCGGGTTTGATTTCCATCATATTAAATAGGTGGCTAAATTAATACAATTACCCCGTTTTGAAGGTGATAATCGTTAAATAGGAAAAGTTAACAATTGTAAAGTTATATAGTTCAATTACAGGCTGTTTATTTTGAAAACTGTTTTTTGTCAATTCCAAATCTTTGCTGAAATTGTAACGTCTGACCTTTGAAGAGGGGTACTAACCCTGCCATTTACACCAAATAATTGCCTTTAATAAATTTGACCTCAGGCAGGGTCGTAATTAAAGTAATTTTGCAGTTGACTATGTCAATTTTATCAAGAGTTTCAAAATATTGGTGGTGCCAGATTATTGGTTGGGGAGCAGATGCAGCCGTATCCCTTTTTTTTGCATGGACGTACAGGGATAAGGTTACTCCCGAGTTTGTGCAAAGAGTAGCTATTGTTGTTACCCTGGGTTTTATTCTCACTCACCTCATGCGGGAAATCATTATCCGCATAAAAGTATTGCAAAAGAATTTTGACAAGCAGGTTATTTATTTTCTATCCATCACAATCGGGGTTGCTATTATTTATTCTTTTTTAATGCTCATATTCTGGAGGGAGTTTAATCTGCTGGAAGGCAAAGAAAAACAATATACGCTGGCGAGGCTGATGATTGGTGGTACATTTAATTCCTTTGTTACTTTATTAGTATGGAACCTTATTTACTTCATGTACCATTACGTGGAAAAAAACAGAACCGAGCAAATTGATAAATTAAGACTGGAGGCATTGGTAAAAGAGCTGGAATTAAAAACTATCAAAAGTCATATCAATCCTCATTTTATTTTTAATTCGTTAAACAGTATCCGTGCATTAGTAGATGAAAATCCCGGAAGAGCAAGAACAGCTATCACTGAGTTAAGTAATATTCTACGGAACAGCATGCAGGCAGAAAAAATGGAAACGGTTCCGCTTGAAAAAGAACTGAGCATTGTAAAAGACTATCTCGCATTGGAGCAAATGCGTTTTGAAGAAAGATTGAAAATAAATTTTGAAATAGAAGAAGATACATTAGATCAACCGATCCCGCCTATGATGCTGCAAACACTTGTGGAAAATGCCATTAAACATGGAATAAGCAAACAGGTGAATGGGGGAGAAATAACCATCAGTTCGGATTTTATAGGGAACCGGCACGAAATAGTAATTAAAAACACCGGCCGGTTGAATGGCCACAGAAACCCGGATGGTTTTGGCATCCAGAGTACTCAAAACAGGTTGAGCCTGATGTTTGGGGAAAAAGCAAGTTTTAATATAAGAGATACAGATGCCAATTTAGTAGAAGCAATTGTTATAATGCCAATTGAATCATAAAATTTTTCTCAAAAAATAAACGACATGAGCCGAAGAGCCATTATAATTGACGACGAACGCTTAGCCAGGAATGAATTAAAAAAACTATTGCAGGATTACCCCGATATTGAAGTTATTGATGAGGCTGCTAATGTTGATGAGGGTTTGGAAAAAATCAGCAACCAAAATCCCGATTTGATTTTTTTAGATATTCAAATGCCCGGTAAAACCGGCTTTGATTTATTAAGCGAATTAGATAAAACACCACAGGT
>JBLMVP010000410.1:0-8128 GCA_050256755.1 Sphingobacteriales bacterium
AAAAGGCGGTGGTTGTTCGGGTATGACATATGTATTAGGTTTTGACAAGAAAGAAGAGAACGATGAACAATTTACTATGGAAGGATTGGAAATAATTATGAATAAAGCTCACGGTATCTACCTCATGGGAATGGAAATTGATTATAGCGATGGATTAAATGCGAGAGGATTTGTATTTAAAAACCCTAATGCCTCTTCTACTTGTGGCTGCGGGACTTCCTTTGCCGTTTAATTTTTATATTTTCTTATTTTCTTTGCTTCAAAATCGGCTTTGATTTCATTACGGAAGTACAGATTTTGTGTACTGTCAAAAAAACCGTTCTCTGAAAAATCAAGTTCCTTTGGCGGGGTGCCGCTGAATTCATAATTAGAGGGAAGGTAAAATATTGAATCGTTATTTACCCTTGTAATCTTCCAAAAAGTATAGCGGTTTTTTGTAATAGAATATTTAAAAATTCTGCCAGGCTTAATGCTTTCTAAAAAAGTTCCCGACGATATTGTCCGATGTTTATATAATTGTACCCCTGCAAAAGCAATAATTAAAAAAGAAAGTGACACGGTGCCAAAATATTGCCATAGCGGGGCTTTGTATTTCTGTTTTTCCTTCAGGTATATTTCTTTTAAATCGGCAGGAAACAACTTTACATTAGTTACCTGTTTGCAATTGGTGCACATCATTGCACCACCTCTTCTATGGGGGAAAAAAGGTATCCCAAAAAAATGATAATAGCGGTAAAAGAAATACAATTCTACAGTCCCTTTCTGGTGACAGTAAGAACAAGGTATCTCTGGTAAATTTTCTTTTCCCACCCTGTGTGCTTTACTTCCGTAAGTTCTCATTTGTTAAAAAGTATGTTGCAAAGTAATTAAAACATCTGATCTTTTATTACTACTTATTAATAAAAAAAGTCCCCTAAAAAGGGGACTACAATTAGTATTGGCAATAATAATTAGCTTATTGAATGTCTTGCATGAGCCATTGTTTTATCATGAGCCGGTTCGCCCAATGGCTTATCTTTTGCCATATCAATTAAGATAGGAGCCGCAACAAATATGGAAGAATAGGTACCTGTAATAACACCCACCAGCATTGCAAATGCAAAACCTTTTGTTACTTCACCACCCACAATAAATAATATAAGTAAGGTAAGACATACCGTTAAGGATGTCATAATTGTACGGCTTAATGTATCATTAATTGCACGGTTGATAATTGTTTTCTTATCAGCGCCAATTAATGTACGGCTATATTCACGGATACGGTCAAATACAATTACCGTATCGTTCATTGAGAAACCAATTACCGTTAAGACCGCTGCAATAAAGTGCTGATCGATCTCCAATGGGAAAGGAACAATTTTTCTTGCAAAGGAGAATACAGCCAGTGTGACCAATACGTCATGGAACAATGCGATGATGGTACCCAGAGAATACCTCCAGTCACGGAAACGTACGAATATGTAAATAAAAATAAATAGCAAGGCAAATACAGTTGCTTTAACCGCGCCTTTTTTCAAATCATCTGAAATGGTTGGCAATACTGTTTGAGATGCTTTCTTATATGTTGTTTGAAATTCAGCATAAGAAATATCTGCGCCATTGGTATTTTTCAAATATGGTTTTAGCCCGGTATATAATGTTGATAATACTACTGAGTCAGCACCTAGTGTTACATCCTCTCTCTTAAATGAAGTGGTAATATTTAATGTTTTATTATCACCTACTGTTTTAACAACCGGGTATTCACCAAATACTTTCTTTAATTCATCTCTTACTGCATCATTTTTCATTTCGTGGTTGAAGCGGATAGTATAACTGCGGCCACCTTTAAATTCAACACCTTCATCAAAGCCGTTAAAGAAAGAAGCGATACCCATCACCAATACAACAGCGGAAATCATATAAGCATACTTGCGGTATTCAATAAATTTAAAGCTGGCATGTTTAAATATTCTTTTGCTGATTTTGGTAAAATACTCGAGGTGTTTTTTCTTATTGGTAAATAAATCAGTAACCAGGCGGGATACAAGAATACCACAGAATAAGGAAAGAGTAATACCAAGCATTTGGGTTGTTGCAAACCCTAATACGGGACCTAAACCAAAATACGCCAATATTGCAGCTGTTAAAAAGCTGGTTACGTGAGCATCCAATACCGGGGGTAAAGAACGGCGGTAACCATCTGCTACCGCAGCCTGGTAACTTTTACCGTGAGTGAGCTCTTCCTTAATACGTTCAAAAATGATAACGTTTGTATCAACGGCCATACCGATAGTTAATACGAGACCAGCTATACCCGGTGCAGTTAAGGTAGCACCCAACGCACTTAAAATACCTATGGTGAAAAGTAAGTTTAATATCAGTGCAATATTAGCAACCCAGCCTGATGTGTTATAATACAACAACATTAATCCAAAGATTACCAAAAAGGCAATTACAAAAGCCATTGTACCACCATGAACAGCTTCTATACCAAGAGTAGCACCAACTACCTGTTCCTGTACAATTTTAGCAGGTGCAGGTAATTTACCTGTCTTTAAAATATTAGCCAAATCCTGAGCTTCTTCCAAAGTAAAAGACCCCGTAATACTGGAGTTACCGCCAGTTATTTCACCAATTACATTAGGCGCAGAATAAACAGTGTTATCCAGAACAATAGCTACAGGCTTTCCAACATTTCTTTTAGTTATCTGTGCCCATTTATTAGCACCAATATTATCCATGTCAAAAACAATATCGGGTTTGCCTTTATCATCATAGCTCTGGCTCGCTTCAGTAACATGTTCACCTTCCAGTTCTGCATCTCCCTGTGCATTAAATGCTTTAATTGGATATAGGATGATTGTAGTTGCAATTTTACCATCTTTTTTCTCAGCATTTCCGTATAATAATTTAAGATTTGCCGGGAACTGGCTTTTAACTTCTTGAAGATTTAAATAAGCATTTAAGGTAGATGTATCTTTAATATTTACCTGCAGCATATGTCCAGCAAGCAGGTTTCTGAAATATTTTGTTAGTGGTTGATCTGTTGAAGCAACCGCACTGTCTTTTTTTGTGCTGTCTGCTTTTTGACTTGCAGAATCAACAATTCCCAGGGTCCTGGCTATACTTGAACCTGTTGTGTCAGTAGCAGTAATACTATTTCCTTTTAAATAATGGGATAATGCCTGATCGGCTCTTTCAATATTTGAGGCTAAATCAGCATAATTATAAACTTCATAAAACTGCAGGTTAGCAGTTGATTGAAGGTATCTGCGAACTCTTTCAGCATTATCCACACCGGGTAATTCAACCGTAATAATATCTTTTGCTTTATCTAAGTTAATGCTTGGTTGTGCCACACCAAATTTATCAATACGTGTACGTAACACTTTAAAAGTTCTTTCAACAGCATCGTTAGCTTCTAAACGGATTTTTTCAATAACCTGGTTATCACTGTCTGTTACTTTTATTTTCGACTGGGAAGCTCCTGCAAATAATGATGCAAGCTTTCCGCCGGGATTTAACTTCTTGTACTCAGCAGCAAAAAGAGAAATAAAATCAGCATCACTGTTAGCCTGTTGTTCCAGGGCAGATGCAATTGCTTTATTAAGATTAACATCCTCTTTGTTATTACTTAAAGAACGAACCAATCCATCTAATCCTACTTTTAAAGTAGCACTCATGCCACCCTGCAAATCCAAACCAAGATTTAATTCCTGTTCTTTGGCTTTTTGATAAGAGATAGCTCCGGTAACACCATAAGTAACGGTTACATCGCGGGTACTGTCTAAAAGCTGACGCCTGCGTAAATTAAAAGCAGAATCCATAGTATCTTTAGGGGCATTTGCAAAATTTGCATTTACGAATTTTTCAGCCTTAGCCTTCATGTTGCTTTCATGGTTGTTTACCACCCAGGTAAAGTGCAGTTGGTATACAGAAATAACGATCAATGCAATGGCAAAAAATCTAACCAAACCTTTCAGTTGCATACGTAGTTGAGTTTATAGCTTTTTTTAAGAGGTCGCAAAGATAGGGTTTTCAGGCTAATACGCCAGTTTTGAAGGGATTTTCTTAGAGCTTCCCCGATTCCGTTTTTAGGAAGGGGAAAACAGCCTGAAAAGCTTTTCTTATTTTTGGAAATAATGAAATGGACATACAGTTATTTTCTTGTTTTCCCCCTGGCATCGGCTATTCTTTTTTCAGCCTGTAAACCTTCCCAAAAGATGGTACAAAAAAAAGAACCAACTATTATTTCTTCTGATGGAACTAAAACTGATCCTTTCTTCAACAACTTGTTAGTCAAATACCCGCAGTATTTCGGTAATATTCTTAAAAATCCCGATTCACCTGGGGTGCAAATCATCTATACACAAATAAACCGGGGCAGGAATAATTTGCCGTCTCTTACCGATTATTATTTCAACGTCAATCCCAATAAATATTTTTATCCGGCCAGTACGGTTAAAATGCCGGTAGCGCTTATGGCCCTGGAAAAATTACATGAGCTAAATATAGCCGGGTTAAATAGAAAATCGACAATGATTACTGAATCTGCTTTTAGCGGGCAAACGAATGTGTACAATGACCCAACAAGCGAAGACGGAAGGCCATCTATTGAGCACTATATCAAAAAGATCTTCCTGGTAAGCGATAACGATGCCTATAACAGGCTCTATGAATTTTTGGGCCAGGAGTATATTAATGAACGATTACATCAGAAAGGATATCAAGATGTTCAGTTGCTGCATCGCCTGCAATTACCTTTAACGGAAGATGAAAACAGGTATACGAACCCTGTTAAATTTTACGATACCACCGCTAAATTGATTTATGAAAAACCTGTACTGTATAATCAGCAAGCATATTCTCTCCGTAATACAAAATTGGGAAAAGGATATATGATCAACGACAAATTAGTGAATGAACCATTTGATTTCAGTAAAAGGAATCGTATTGCTTTGGAAGACTTACATAATATTTTGAGAAGTATAATTTTTCCAAAAACAGTTCCTGTGACTCAGCGGTTTAATATTAGTGATGAGGATTATCAATTTGTATGGAAATATATGTCGCAGTTTCCTTCTGAAACTACATTTCCCGATTATACTGATACAACTAATTATTGGGACGCCTATTGCAAATTTGTTTTATATGGAAGTGAAAAAAAGAAACTGCCAAAACACATTCGCATTTTTAATAAAGTAGGGGATGCTTATGGCTTTTTGTTAGATATAACTTATGTAGTTGATTTTGAAAAGAACATTGAGTTTATGTTAAGCACTGTGATGTACTGTAACAGCGATGGAATATTTAATGATGATAAGTATGATTATGATACCGTAGGCTTACCATTTATGAAACACCTTGGACAAGTTATTTATGACTATGAAGTTCAACGTCCAAAGAAACATTTACCCAATTTATCTTACCTCAAATTCACCTATGATAAATAACACGCGTTAGTGGTAATATGTAGTAAATTTGCGGGCAAATATTCTAAATCACAATGGAAACTCTAACAGAACCCATGCAATTATCCTCTTTATTAGACCGTTTTGCGGAACCCGAAACCCTCAAAATGGCCAAGCTTGGCCGCGAATTAAGAGCCAAGGGTGTTGATGTAATTGATTTAAGTTTAGGCGAACCTGATTTTGATACACCACAACATATTAAAGACGCAGCTAAAAAAGCCATTGATGATAACTGGAGTCACTATACTCCGGTTCCTGGTTTTCTTGATTTAAGAGAAGCTGTTTGCAGCAAACTAAAAAGAGACAATAATCTTGATTATAATCCTGAAAATATCGTAGCATCAACAGGAGCTAAACAAAGTTTGGCTAATGCAATCTTAGCTTTGGTTGATGAGGATGATGAAGTAATTATTCCTACACCATACTGGGTAACATACAGTGAATTGGTAAAAATTGCCCGGGGCAAAGTGGTTGAAATCCGTTCATCAATTAAAAGTGGTTTTAAAATTACTCCTCAACAATTAGAAGAAGCTATTACCGATAATACCAAAGTGTTTTTATTTTCTTCACCATGTAATCCTTCCGGTGCTGTTTATAGCAAAGAAGAATTAGCTGGGCTGGCAGAAGTATTCAGGAAATATCCAAATATTACTATCCTGTCTGATGAAATTTATGAGTATATCAATTTTGTTGGTCAGCATGAAAGTATTGCGCAGTTCAGCGATTTAAAAGATCGTATTGTAATCATCAACGGATTGAGTAAAGGTTTTGCCATGACCGGCTGGCGTTTAGGATATATAGCCGCTAATATTGAGATATCAAAAGCCTGCGAAAAATTACAGGGACAATTTACCAGTGCAACTTGTTCAATTGCACAAAAAGCAGGAGTGGTAGCATTAACTTCTGATCTGAAACCTTCTTTTGAAATGACAGAAGAGTTTGCCCGTCGACGTGCAAAAGTGCTGGAGTTAGTTAAAGATATTCCCGGATTAATTTGTCATTCACCCGAAGGTGCATTTTATATTTTTCCTGATGTAACGTATTACTATGGTAAATCAGATGGTGTAAATCACATTACTAATTCAATGGATTTTTCCATGTATTTGTTGAATACAGCACATGTATCCTCAGTTATGGGTGATGCATTTGGGGAACCGAATTGTGTTCGTTTTTCATTTGCCAACAGTATGCCCAATATTGAAAAAGCCTGGGCAAGGATTAAAGAGGCATTAGCAAAATTGAAATAGTTTTTTAATGATACAATGTATTAGCCTGGTTAATGTTAATATCAATCAGGCTTTTTTATATACTCAGAATACCTCGTTAATCGGATAAACATAACGGAGATATAAATAAAAAAACATCAATGAAATTAAAAGGATAATAACGCCTAATACCGGAGAACTTACTTTAAATTCCTTACCCGATGCACTTATCTCGGTTTCTAATTGTTTACCCAGGTC
Source organism: Sphingobacteriales bacterium (assembly GCA_050256755.1). Lineage (GTDB taxonomy): Bacteria > Bacteroidota > Bacteroidia > Chitinophagales > Chitinophagaceae > AWTP1-9. The sequence continues at coordinate 6,917 of JBLMVP010000410.1, forward strand.
GCCTGCTTTTTTACTGTTTTTCATGGCAAAATTAAACTGTAACCAGGCAAAATAAATTCCTATAAGAACAAGGCCAATTACAATATAGAAAATTACTTTAGAAGAAAACATCTGCCATGCAAACACATTTCTCCTGTGCTTGTACCCAAATTCCATATAACCGTAATACTCCTTCCACGAACGCAGGTTAACGGAGTCAAGACGGGTGTCAACCAGGTAAGCAGGCTGTGTACTTTCATTGGCAGCTGATTTTTTTTTACTGGCAGCCTCATCCTTTTCCACAAATTCTTTTACTGCATCCCTAACGGATTTGGGGTCTTCTTTGGTTGTATTTTTTTCTTCACCAGGTTTGGAAATATCCTGCTTGTCATTTCCTGTTACCGGCTGGTATGGTAATGATGCCGGTGTAATAATTGTTTTAGCAGTATCAATGTTTATCTGAGCAGAAGCTGTAAAGGCGATGCTCAATGTCAGCAAAAAAGCAAAAAAATGTCTGTTTGAATTTATAGCTAGTTTCATTTTCTTGAATTTAAATAGTTGATCAAATCAATTCTGCGGTTAACAATTTCATATAGTTTTAGTTCTGCTTCACCTTGTTGAAAAAGATTAAGGCTCTCTGTATCGCCATTGAGTATATATTTAATTAACTCAATAAGAGAGTTGTTTACTTCATTCAACCAATCGGTAATTTTAGTTTCAGCCGGCAATACTGGTGGCACCAGCCTGGGCGTTGATAAATAAGTATATCCAGACTTTTTACCATCAGGAGTAATAAAAAATTTTCCTCCTTTTGTTACGATCATTTTAGAACTGTCGCTGTATGTTGTTTCCACCTGCATTCCTTCCAATACTCTTCGCCGAACAACATAGATTGGCCTGGTGCTGTTATCAACAGCAGTCGTTGCTATTTCCTTTTCCAAAATTCTGCCATTTACAAGTTTTATTTCACCGGTGAAACGATTGTCCTTTGCAAGAAATGTTGTTTTGCTGATATACGGAAAACCTGAACGTACTGTAAATGCAAAATCAAGTACTTCAGTAGCTGGCAATTGATTTTTTGGTATGGCTAACTCCCATGTTTTATGAGCATAAGTATTAAAGGAAAAAGATAGACCGAATCCTGCAGCTGCAACTGCAGGAGTTATTACTCGCAGCAAACTGGTTTCATCACAATTTTTGCATTTATGATAAGATAGTAAATAGTGATTGCCA
>JBLMVP010000411.1:0-3660 GCA_050256755.1 Sphingobacteriales bacterium
ATAATCTTCTAGGTTCAGTGTAATCAGGGAACTCTCTGTTACTTTGTTTACAATCACGTCACTCATAACCACTAAAATTTGTTATCCCGCAAAATTAGCGAACAATAATATGCAAAATGTGGAATGCTGACAATAGGATAGTAGTTTTTCATGTTTTGCTTCGTGTTTTTACGATAATCTGACAAACTGGGTTTTTGTTTCAGCGAGGTAAACAAAAACAAAAAGCAGGCTTATCAAAGGCCTGCTTTAAAAAATATTATTTCTATACAATTAAAAGAATTTAATCCGTTTGTCTTTAATAGTTGCTGCTTTTTTCAACGCATCTATACTCCGGTAAGCAAAAGTATTTTTCATTCCTCCCTCCATTTGCTGGCGCTGTGTTTTGTAATCAATTGCAGGATTGGGTTTGGTAAACAGCTGTTCAACTTTGATTACAAAAACTCCTGTTGTTCCGGCAATAGGTGCAGAAACTTTATTAAGGTTTTGTTTTGCAAAAGCTGCGCCTACCAGTTTTGATTCAGCTCCAACATTAGGAATAAATGCAGCCTGGAATGAAATACTGTCTGCTCTTTGCAAGGCAACTTTATTGGCAGAGGCAATCGCGTTTAAATCATTACTGTTACCTATTTGCTTAATTATCTGCTGTGCTTTCTTTTGGTTACGAACAAACCCTTCTACCAAAGGGCGGGCTGTTTTGGCATCCTGTGTCCCTTCCTCTTTTTTATCAGTAATTAAAGCAACTATATAATTGTTGCCGAATGTTTCGGGATCAGATATTTTTCCTTTGTCATTTTCAAAAGCCCACTTAACCATTTTGCGGCCATACCCTAATCCGGGAAGTGTATAGTCTTTTTCTTTTATTGAAACAGGTGTAAGAATTAAATTTTTCTTTTTGGCATTTTCTTCAAACGCTTTTGCATTTACACTCTCTGCAGCAAAGGATGTTGCTTCTGAATTTGCCTTAGATACCGTTTCATTGCTTGGATCTATTTTTTGTGAGAAATAGGCTATTTTATAAAAAGGTTCGAAATTCTTTTGTTCCAGTATTTCTATTAAATGCCATCCAAATTTCGTTTTAACTACTTTTCTCTGGCCTGCTGTTCCATTATATAAAATAAATTGGGCAAAATCCTGATCAAAAGATTGTGCATTTTGAATTAGATCTGCACTAAACCTCATCTTCCCCAAACTGTCTTGCGTTTTTGATGCTTCATCATCTGAATACTGCTTCATTAACTTTACAAAGCTTGCTCCATTATTAATTGCTTCTGCAATACTGTCAATTCTTTTTTTACCAATACTGTCGGGTGTTTTTTGTGCCGATAAAAGAATATGGCGACATATAACCGAATCCGGCATTGATTTTACATCAATCATTTTGGCAACTACATAATGATCCACATCTAAGTAAGGTCCAAATACACCATTCTTTGGCAAAGCAAAAATGGAATCTTTATTGGGCACCTGTATTTTTGATTTGGCCACAAAGCCATTATAATATTGTTGTGCAGAATTATTTAGTGAAAAGAACGCTTCGGTATTAGTGTCGGCTGCAAACTTTGGTTTTAATGCCAGTACATCACTAAATAGTTTTTGAGAATCTGCGCTGGTTGGGGCTGCACTAAAAACAACATAAGATAATTCAGCTGATTTTTCCTGTTTGTATTCATCTTTATGTTTTTGAATATACGCTGTTATTTCGTCATCGCTTACTTTGATGGTGCTGTCGCTTATAGTAGAATAAGGAATATTTACATAAGAAATATTGGCTGCAGCATTGTTGTCTGCATTTTCTTTATCTGCCAGCCATTTTGGATAATACGCGGCGCCCGACAGCAAGGCAATATATTTACGCTGCATGCCACCATTTATAACCTGTTGGTCTATTCCGTTTTCAATATATTTTACGTAGAAGGGATCAATATCTTTTCTTTTCTTCATGTTTTTAATAAAATCCCTGGCACCTGCGGAGTTATATTGTCCTGTATTTGGGTCGGCGAATAACTGCTGCATAAAAGAAGGGGGTTGCTGACCATATAATTGATCGTTCACTTCTTTGGTGGTAACCTTAATACCCAATTTTTCATAAACAGGCGTTAATACTTTAGTACCCACAAACTCTTCCCACACTCCATCATATAATTGCTGGCGGGCTTCATCAGTTACAGGCTGGTTATTACGTTTCTGCATCTCCTCATAAAAAGATACTTTATCATTAAATGCTTTATACTCTATTCCACTACCATTTACGCTACCTATTTTATCTTTCAGAGAACTTAGTACTCCGCCTCTCCCCTTGCCCATAAAGGAATCTTGTAAAATAAAAGCTATCAAACTCAAAGCAATGGCGCCGAAACCAATGACTGCCGCCTTATCACGGATTTTTTGAATAATTGACATATTACTCGCTTAGGTTTTTAAAATGAGGGGCAAAAATAGGGGAAAAAAGAATATGAAAAAATTGTGGATAAATATGGAAAATGCTTTACTGCACTGGATTTGCGCCAACCCTTTGGCATAGCTATTTCCATGTAATTTCTACAGATTTATAAATCATTTAATTTGTTTGTCCGGGATGGTGTTTTGAGTAATTCACATGGCATTGTGGATACAACCCATTTACTGTGGATAAGCCGGTTTTTATTGCTTTGGTTTTGGGGGATAATATGATGGTAATTAAAAACCGGTGGTCCTTCACCAATATTTAAAAGGATAACCCACTGTTTATCCCACTTCCATTAACATTAAAAAATAGGGTTTTTAATTTTTAGTTATACGCATGGTTTTTTTCTGCACCGTTGTTAACAAACCAGCTTTTTTCTTTTTGGTACCTATTTTGCCGATGTTAATTATTTGTGTATTGAAGTGGATAAACACAGATAAACTAATTTTGCAAGTAAGTATGTAAAGAATCTTTCCACTAATTCACAGCCGTAATAGTAATAGGTTCTTTTAAATAAATAATATATATTATAATTACTACAGTACTTATGAACATTGCAATTGGTAACGCCGAAATTAAAAAAAAAGGATTCTTTGATTTAGAAATAGATCCATCCGTGGATTTATTTCACGAGATTTAGCTGTTGAAAAAAGAAAAGAATGCCATTGTGCTGGCGCATTATTACCAGGAACCTGATATACAGGATATCGCCGATTATATTGGGGATAGTTTAGGATTGGCACAGAAAGCTGAGAAGACTGAAGCAGATATGATAGTTTTTGCAGGGGTTCATTTTATGGCCGAAACAGCTAAGATCTTAAATCCTTCCAAAAAAGTGGTGATTCCGGATTTACATGCGGGTTGCTCATTGAGCGATAGTTGTCCCCCGCCATTGTTTAAAAAGTTTAAAGAAGAACATTCTGGCCATTTGGTTATTTCCTATATCAACTGCAGTGCAGGAATAAAAGCGCTGAGTGATATCATCTGTACATCCTCCAATGCTCAAAAGATTGTGGAGAGTTTGCCAAAAGATCAAAAGATCATTTTTGCTCCTGACAAAAATCTTGGGGCTTACATCAACAAACAAACAGGGCGAAGCATGGTATTGTGGAATGGTGCCTGTATGGTGCATGAAATATTTAGCCTGGAAAAAATTACTAAATTAAAAGTGCGGCACCCAAATGCAAAGACAATAGCTCACCCGGAGTGTGAGGAGC
>JBLMVP010000412.1:0-7176 GCA_050256755.1 Sphingobacteriales bacterium
AGAAAAAACGAACTGTATAATGGTACTGGATACAGAAGACAAAATAATTGATGCCCTGCAAAAAACACCGATAGGCGATATATGGGGTGTGGGAAGACAATATGCTGAAAAACTAAAAGAGAATTGGTGTATTTATGATGCATTACAATTAAGGAATATGAGTGAAGAATTTGCCAGCAAACATTTAGGCGGAGTAGTTGGTGCCAGGCTTATCCGGGAATTAAAAGGCTTTTCATCAAATGAAATGGAGGATGAGTTAGTAAATAAAAAAATGATTGCCACCACAAGAATGTTTGGCAGTCCTGTTAGTGAAATTAATGATATAAAAGAAGCTGTAGCGACATATACATCAAGAGCTGCAGAAAAATTACGCAGGCAAAATGGTGCCGCTAAAATCATCAGTGTGTTTGTGGTAACAAAAGAACAAGACCATTCGCTGGGGTTTAACCGTGGCGGAACCATCAGCACCTATACTACTCTGCCCGTTGCCACTTCTTTCACCAATGAGTTAATTAAACCAGCTATGCAATTGGTTGATAAACTATATAAGCGGGGACAGTTATATAAAAAAGCTGGTGTAATGTTAAGCGGTATCGTTCCGGATGAATCTGTACAGGGGAATTTATTTTTACCACAAACAAAAAATTGTGAACGTAAGCTGATGGGCATGATTGATAATATTAATTTCAGTCAACGGGACGATGTATTAAAGTTTGCTGCCAGCGGTACTACCCGGGACTGGAAGATGCGGCAGGAATTAAGAAGTGGAAGATACACCACCCGGTGGGATGAATTATTTGAAGCTCATTAACTCATACTCACTGGGTTTTATTATCTTTCTGTTACGATGCGCAAATTCTATCAATGGCTATTGAGGAAACCTGTAAGCTGGTTTGCTGATAAGGTATCATCACAACCAAACAGGGAAAGAGTACATACTGCTCTCAGTAATTTGTATACCCATATCAAAGAAAATCCCGGTAAAAAAGGAATTATTATTCCTGCTGAACTAAACAGTAACCGCTTTATTATTTTTTCGGACCAGCATAAGGGAGCAAAAAATGGAAGCGATGATTTTGCTTATGCCGAAAAAAACTACCTGGCTGCTTTAGGTTATTATAATCAGAATAATTTTCATTTTATTTCATTGGGTGATAATGAAGAGTTATGGGAAAATACATTAAATGCTGTTAAAAAAAATAATATTACTTCCTTTGAAAAGGAAAAATTGTTTCTTCAGAGAAAAGCGTTTATCAAAGTATTTGGCAATCACGATTTGTACTGGAATAATGATCCATTTGCAGCATGGCAATTAAAAAAAATTTATGACGAAGAAGTAAAAATATACGAAGGCATTATCCTGCAAACAAAGATTGACAATAAACAACTGGACATATTTTTAACACATGGGCACCAGGGTGATGGCCAAAGTGATGGTAATAAATTCAGTGCCTGGGTTGTAGGAGCCATTTGGGCACCATTGCAGGCATACCTGGATATTAATCCTAATACCCCTTCGGTTAATGACCATTTAAAGACGGAGCATAACCGTATGATGTATGAATGGAGTGAAATGCAAAAAAACCTGCTACTGATAACAGGCCATACTCATCAGCCCGTTTTTGCATCATTGACCCATCTGGAAAAATTGTATCAGCAATTAATATCAGCTATGTCAAATAATAATGCAGCAGAAGCAGAAAAAATTGAAAAAGAAATAACCTGGCGAAAACAAGATTATAACAATTTTGAACAACAACACCATATTGTCAGGCCAACTTATTTTAACACCGGCTGCTGTTGTTTTAGTGATGGTGATATTACGGGGATTGAAATTGCAGATGATACGATACGCTTAATAAAATGGGGTTATGACACAACTGGAAATTCTGTAAAAAAAATATTGGAAGAAACATCATTACTTCAACTGATTGCAAAACTCAATTAAAAGAGTTTCCCCTGGTCTACAAATTTTGGCTTTTGTAAGTTTAACCCACAAGCAGCATTAATTTTATCAACTAAGTAAACAGTTAATTCAGGCGAATAGGCTTCATCATGCATATGCATAAAAAAGTATAATTCTTCCAGCCCTTTATCTAACCACAATTTCATTCGTTCAATCCATGAATCTGTTCTTGTATAGTCTGTAAGATGCAAACTATTTCCCACATATCTAATAAAGGCTTTGGGTATGGTCAAACGCATATGGGCACAATCTCTTCTTCCGGAAGTATCAGTAATCACCGCTCCCATATTTAATGCGGTTAAAGTTTGAAATAATTCTTTGCTTATCTCAGGTTGTGCAAACCAATCGGGATGTCTCACTTCTAAAAAGAATTGCATGTCTTTTGGAAGTGAACCGAGATAATCAAACAATTCATTCTTTCGCTTTGTAGAAAAGGTATCACTCACTTGTACGAAGATGGGGCCAAGGTTTTCGCCAAATGCAGTAATACCCCTAAAAAATTCAGTTGTAATAAATTCTTTACCCCGTAGTGATCCACGATGTGTTACCCCCTGGTACATTTTTGGACAAAACAGAAAATCTTTCCCTTTGGCTTTTTCTGCCCATTTAGCTATGCCGGCCGGGCCATAAATTTTATAATGTGTGGCGTTGAGTTCGATACAATTATAATGCTCTACATAATGGTTTAAGAAATCCTTTTCTTTTGTTTTAGGCGGATAGATTTTCCCAACCCATTCTGTCCTGCCCCATTTGGCACAACCGATATAAACTTTAGCATCTTTCTTTTTACCATCCAATATTTTTTCATTTTCAGCCGGTTCTGCAGGCAAGCTGAAATCAATACTGTTTAACTCATTTTCAGACACCCTTCCAAATTCCATAACAATGATTTATAAGAAAAGATAATAAAAAAAGCTGTACTCTATAAAGTAGCACAGCTCATGGTTATTATTATTTTAATTTAATAATTGTATTTCACTTCTTTCCCATCTGAATTATAAAAAAGAAATTTTACTGCTCCATCCAAAATAGTTTTCACACGAAATATGTCTTTTACTGCCTGCGGCACTTCAATCTTAATAATATCGCTCAGCTTCGTTTCAGGTTTTCTTTTTAAAATAATATCCCATATACTTCCGGGTAATTGCTTACTTTCTATCGGTGTACGGGTATCCCTTCTTTCGCCGTTAGCATGATAAACTGCTGTGGAAGTAAACAAACCATTCCCAAAAGTGGCCGTCCAATCGCCACGGTATTTACTCCATCTTACATTAGAAGCATTCGGATAATCTCTCCAGAAAGCTGCTCTTACTTTTGCCGGTTGATTTTTGGAAGGTTTGGGCCTGCCGCCGGTTCCTTCCCAAACAATATTATCATGGCTTTTCTCCCTGCTGCTCTTATCTGTTTGTTCACTTTTTCCTTTATTTTTTTCTTTGCCTTTATCTTGACTTTTTCCCTGGGCTATTACCATTGAGGGTAATAAAAAGATTATAGCAAAAAATAATATTCGTTTCATGGTTTGATGTTTTAAACAAAGATTAAAAAATTTATACCAATGTAATTTAAACGCTCGTTATTGAAATTTTTGGTACAGGCTAAAAAGAATCTTTTCTGATACAGGGTTCATATTTGCTAAAGTGTCCTGAAGCCAGTGCCTTTTAAAACCAATGATGGCCGCTGTCGTATCTTTTAAATCGTACCCCACAATACGCAAAGCAGATAAATGATCAAATCCTGTTGGTACAGTTATATTGGTTGTATCGCCCCACCATAAACCAAAACCTTTTTCACTAAGCTCCTTCCAGGGGAATCGCCAATTAGGATCATTTTTCCTGGTTGGCGCTATATCTCCATGACCAATAAAATTTGCTGCCGGAATATTATATGCTCTCTTCAACCTGCCTAACAAATCTATTAAACTGTTCATCTGTGCTTCAGTAAAAGGTTCAAAGCCATTATTATCCAGCTCAATTCCGATGCTGGAAGAATTAATATCTGTATTATTTCCCCATTTGCTTACTCCTGCATGATGTGCCCGCAGATAATCATTCAACATATGAAAAACGGTTCCTTCTCTGCAAATAACATAATGAGCACTCACCTGCGTACGCGGAAGTGTAAATGTTTTTAATGTTTGGTCGCATGTATTTTGAGCAGTATGATGAATGATAACAAAATTTGGGCGACGAATGGAAAGGTTTGTTGTAGCGGCAAAATAAGGAGCATTACTAACAGAGTCTTCTAACGGATATTTCTTAATAACTTTTGAAAACGCTTTTACCTGTTTACGGTAAGATTTATTGGTAGATGAATATGGGCCATGTGCACATCCATAAATAAACAGCACTCCAAAACTTATATAAATACTCCATTTTATAATTTGTTTCATAGCAGTTGAAATTACTACTCTAAAGTAAAGAAGAATTTTATCAAATGCTTAGTAACATGTATCTATATTTTAAACTGGTATATGTTCCGCCTTATCTCTAAAAAAGAAAATCAATTTATGATTGAGTTTGACGCCGGCAGTTTTGATGACTGGTGTGTTTTTCTTACAGAACCCGGTATTCCAAAATATGCTCCCAACAACATCGAATACTTTTAATTTCTGCAATAATTGGGGAGTTTACATGGGCATGCAAATATCTATAATGATTTTATTCGCATTTATCAACAAACAGGCATAACTATAAATCCATTAGTTCTTTTACTCATTAGTTCAATTTCCCTGACTTATGGAGATGATGCAACAGAAACAGGTAAATGGCTTACCGTTATTTATACCGGAATAATTGCCGAGGGAAATAAACAGCATACAAAACTTAAAGAAAAGAATAAAATGGGAGGAATTAGACAAGCTGATGAAATCAAAAGGTTTTTAAATACATTTCAATTAGTCTTCTTCATTAAATTCAACAACAGGTTTTTCATCGCAGACCAGTTTTTTATTTTTATTTCCATATTCACTAATCAACTCTGCAACTAAAGCAGTCCAGCCCGTTTGGTGACTGGCACCTAATCCAGCACCAGTATCTCCATGAAAGTATTCATAAAATAAAACAAGATCCCTGTTCTCCGGTTGCTGATAGAACCAATTGTGCCCGCCATAAATTCTGCGGTTATCTTTTTCATCTCTTTCAAACAAACTGATAACACGTTGTGTAAGCTCATCTGCCACTTGCTTTAAATTCATTTTAATACCGGAACCTGCAGGATATTCAACTTTCAAAGTATCTCCATAAAAATCTCCATACTTGCGGATAGATTGAATAATTAAATAATTAATTGGCATCCACACAGGACCACGCCAGTTACTGTTGCCGCCAAACAAATCAGAGGTAGAATCACCGGGATCATATTGAATGGAATATACGTTCCCATCAATGGTTACAGTGTATGGATTTGTTTCATGATATTTTGATAAGGCACGAATACCTCCGGGAGACAAAAATCCATCTTCATCTAATAATCTCTCCATGAGGTGCACTAATTTTTCTTTGGGCACCAGAGATAATAATGTTTCTTCCCTTTCACTATGCTCCTCATTGGGCCAAAACTTTCCCGTCTTCAACCTGAAGTTTTCAAACCAGCTTATTCGTTTTTTAAAATCTTTCAATTTTTCCACTACTCCTTTTGCGATAGTGGATACAGCAAACAAAGAAGTTATACCAACAATTGATTGAATACGCAGTGGCAGAGGATCGCCATCTTTTACACAAAGTATATCATAAAAGAATTTATCTTCTTCATTCCACAAACCATGTTCGTTCAGCGATTCGGCTATCAACACAAAATGTTCAAAGAATTTGGTGGCCGTGTCTTCAAATCCCGGATCATGCACCGCAATCTCCAATGCCATATCCATCATATTCAACGCATACATACCCATCCAACTTGTACCGTCAGCCTGTTCTAATTGCATGGATTCAAAAAAATGATGACTCCGATTAAATACTCCAATATTATCTAATCCAAGAAACCCTCCCTCAAACAAATTATTCCCATTACCATCTTTACGGTTTATCCACCAGGTGAAATTGATAAGGAATTTCTGAAATACTTTTTTCAGGAAAATAATATCTCCTTTTCCCGTTTGCTTTTTTTCTATATTATAAACTTGTAATGCCGCCCATGCCTGTACTGGCGGGTTAACATCACTAAAGTTCCATTCATAGGCAGGTAGCTGTCCATCTGGTTTCATATACCACTCCCGCATAATTAACTGCAATTGGTTTTTAGCAAAAGTTGGATCTGCTACAGCCATAGAGATACATTGAAAAGCCAAATCCCAGGCTGCATACCATGGATATTCCCATTTATCAGGCATACAGATAATATCCTGGTTTTTTAAATGCTTCCAGTCATGATTTCTGCCTTTCATTTTCCTGTCACTGATGGCTGTAATACCATCACTGGTAGAAAGCCATCGTTCAATATCAAAATGATAATATTGTTTGCTCCATAACAATCCAGCCAATGCCTGCCGCTGAATTTTTGCCATTTCTTCATTCGTACCTTTAGGCAATATGGCCGCATAAAAATCGTCAGCCTCTTTTTTTCGTTCAGGAAAAATTTTGGAAAACCCATTTGCGAATGGATTATCAACAGCCTTACTGCTAAGGCGGCAATAAATTGTTTTGGTGGCGCCACCACCAATTTTCATTTTATATACGGGGCTGAATTTTGTTCCGCTGTTTTTTTTACGTAATGCAGTAATATTTTTACCATCAATCATTGCATCATGAAATGCATCTTTGGCAAACTTATGTTTATTGGCTACACCATTAATCTTTTCTGTATTCGTTTCATTTTCAGTAAACCATTTATCATCGGGTGGCTGAAAATAAAAATAGTAATCACCCAGACGTTCATGCATTGCTTTAACAGAAGTTTTATTTACTAAACTGATGGAAGGTTTTGTTTCCAGTCCCCTATAACTCCATCGGTTATAAAACCATAAAGTTGGCAACACTGAAATCTCTGCTGTTTTTGTATAGCGGTTGGTGATATCAATTTTAATAGAAATGTCTGTGGCATTTTGTTTAGCGTAGGTTACCAGTACATCAAAATACTGGTTATCGTTAAAAACACCTGTATCAAGAATTTCATATTCAGGTTCCAGCTTGCTGCGTTTGCGGTTTTCTTCTTTTAGTAATTCATATGGAAACTCCTTTTGCGGGTATTTGTACAAATATTCCATATAGTAATGG
>JBLMVP010000413.1:0-19618 GCA_050256755.1 Sphingobacteriales bacterium
CCCATTTCTATAAACATACCTTTTTACTCCCAGGCATAGCCGTTGAAAAAGAATGAGCACTTTTTGCGTTTAAAAAAAATGGCCATTACCATCATCAGTCTTATAGTTTTCCTGTTTAATAAATAAAAGAAAATCTCTAAGAAAACGGCACCTGGTAAAAAGCTATCCTGGAATACAGTTGGACAGTTAATTACTAATAAGCAATTAAATAAAAAAAAAATATTCTAAAATCTCAATCCACCGCACGGCAGCTTACGGTTAAGGAACGGCGTTAGTAATTTTGCTAACGGTAAATATCATGTTATAACAGGAAGCAAAAGCATTGTAGTTGACTGCTCCATCCTTCTAAGAAAAGGATATAAAGATATTTTTATATTGCTGAAGATAAATATGCTGCGCACAGGCTCTCCAAAGATGCTGCAATAAAAAGGTAAAAAATCATATTCATTGAAACCATTTAAATAACAAACACCCCGTCCGCCATTTGGTGGACGGGGTGTTTGTTTGATGATCATTTCAATTTTTTTAAGCCTGCTTTCTCACTAATGCTGCAATAACTGCGCTTAATTAAAATTGTTGGGGCTAGTACATTGATTAATTATTTAATTACATGCCTGATTGTTTTTTTATTGAATCTTACGAATGCGCATGTTGCTAAAATCAGCTATATAAATAGTTCCGGGAGCAGCTACCACAATACCCCAGGGTGTCCTGTATTGTGCAAGATGAAGAAGCCCATCATAATAATCGAGTGTAGAGCCAGTTACGGTAGTGACTACGCCTCCTGAAGTAATTTTACGAATGCGATTATCGTCTGATATATATACATTACCGGCCCCGTCCAGGGCAACGCCAAGCGGGCTACTAAACAGCGCAGCGGTGCCAATACCATCGGTATGCCCATTGGTGCCATTACCAGCCAGTGTGCTCACTACGCCGGCTGGTGTAATTTTTCTAATCCGTCTATTCCCATTATCTGTTACATATACATTCCCGGAGACATCAACTTTAACACCCAGTGGGTGATTAAACATTGCAGCGGTGCCAGTTCCATCGGCAAACCCCTGGGTGCCATTACCAGCCAGTGTGCTAACTACCCGGTTCGGTGTAATTTTCCTGATGGCATTGTTAAGATTATCTGCTACATACAAATTTCCGGCAGTATCTACTGCAATGCCTCTGGGATTATTAAACCGCGGCGCGGGTGTTGAATCTATATTAGATGTATTAACAAAGCCTGCGATTCCGGAGCCGGCCCAGGTACTTATTATTCCTGCCGGTGTGATCCTTCGGATCACATTATTAAGATCGTCCGCTACATAAATGTTTCCAGCGGCATCTATCGCCACATCCTGCGGGGCATGTAATTGCGCAGAAGTTGCGGGCCCCCCGTCACCGGAATATCCTGCTGTACCATTACCTGCCACTGTACTCACTACGCCTGCTGCTGTGATTTTACGGATTCGTTGTCCCTCAGCTAAAATTAAATTTCCGGAAGCGTCCATAACAAGATTTACAGGAAAGTCAAACTGTGCAGAGGAGCCTTGCCCATCAGCAAACCCACGAATGCCATTACCTGCCAGGGTGCTAACTACCACTAAAACTCCTATTTCACGAATGCGCTGATTACCCTGGTCTGCGACAAACAAGTTTCCTGTAATATCGACTGCTATACCAGCAGGTGAATTAAATCTTGCAAATGCAGGTATGCTATCCTTAAATCCTGCGGTGCCATTACCCGCAAGGGTGCTCACCACTCCTGCTGAAGTAACCTGGCGGATTGCCTGGTTAGACTTGTCCGCTACCCACACATTTCCGCCGGCGTCTACTGCAACACCGGTCGGATTATTAAACTGTGCGGCAGTCCCAGGGCCTTCAGTGAATCCCGGGGTGCCACTGCCAGCCAGTGTGCTTACATTAAATCCTTCAATCTTACGGATCTTGTTATTGCCCGCATCGGCTACATACACATTGCCCGATCCATCCACTGCCACACCCGAAGGATTATTGAACTGCGCAAAGCTGCTGATCCCATCACCACCACCGGGAGTGCCGGTTCCGGCCACCAGGCTTACAAAACCTGCCGGTGTAATTCTGCGGATCATATGGTTGCCGCCATCAGCTACCAATACATTACCCAAAGCATCTACGGCTACGCCCGAAGGCAAATTAAACTGCGCAACGCTGCCCGGTCCATTAGTAGATCCAGGGGTGCCATTACCTGCCAGCGTGGTAACCACGCCGTCAGGGGTAATTTTACGGATACGGTTATTATTTTTATCTGCTACATAAACGATCCCGGAAGCATCTACTGCAACACCAGAGGGAGAATTAAATTCTGCAGAGAGGCCAATTGAATCTATAAATCCAGGTGTGCCGGTTCCGGCAAGGATTATCACGTTTCCTTTAGGTTGAATTATGCGGATTACATGATTAGCCATGTCTGCTACGTATACGTTCCCGTTAGCATCCCTGGCTACCCCGGAAGGCAAATTAAACCGTGCCTGATAAGCAGTCCCCTCAATAATCGGGTTAAAATTCCCAATAATGCCACTGCCAGCCAGGGTGGCAACCTGAAAAGCTCCCGTAAGGCCAACAAAACCGCTCGTTGGGGCTTTCGTTTTACTAAAAGCCTGGGTATGCACAGCACCAGAGGTAACATCAGGCACAGCATCAGAGGTAAGATCAGGTTTATGGCATGACGCCATGAACAGGATGCCCGGAATTAATAACATATCAGATATAAAAGATTTTAACTTCATACATTTTTTGTTTAGAATAATAAATAAAAGAATATTTCTAAGGAAACAGTACCGGGTAAATGCCCATCCTGAAATACAGTTGGACAGTTAATTACTAATAAGCAATTAAATAAAAAAAAAACATTCTAAAATCCCAATCCACCGCACGGCAGCTTACGGCTAAAGAACGGCGTTAGTAATTTTGCTAACGGTTAATATCATGTTATAACAGGAGGCAATGGTATTGCGCTTGGCTGCTCCAGGATTTTTAAATTATGAAATAAAAATATTTGAATTACTGAAGAGAAATATGCTGTGCGCGGGCCCTCCAAAGATGCTGCAATAAAAAGGTAAAAAATCATATTCATTGAAACCATTTCAATAGCAAGCGCCCCGCCTGCCAAATGGCGGATGGGGCGCTTGTTTGATTAATATTTCAAACTTTTTAAACCTGCTTACTCACTAATCATATTATAAAGGAGGTTTAAATTTTCTGAATCCTTATGATAAATTACTCCACCAGACCCTTGTTGTTTATTTATTGAAGTTTACGGATTCGCTGATTGTATGTGTCCGAGACATATATATTTCCCGAGGCATCTACCGCTATGCCGTAAGGTTTATTGAATTGTGCGGTTGTACCTGTTCCGTCTTTATGTGCCGCCGTGCCATCCCCTGCCACTGTACTTACTACACCTGAGGGAGTTATCTTACGGATTCGGTTATTACTGTACTCAGCCACATATACATTTCCGTAAATATCTACCGCTACGGCAGCAGGATACTTAAACTGCGCCGATGTACCTGTTCCGTCTCTGTATGCCGGTGTGCCATCCCCTGCCAGTGTACTGACTACCCCCGCAGGTGTTATCTTACGGATTCGTTGATTAGTGAAATCTGCCACATAAACATTTCCTGATGCATCTACAGCAATGCCGGCAGGATTATTGAATTGTGCAGTTGTATCCGCTCCTTCTCTATATGCAGCCGTGCCATCTCCTGCAAGTGTGCTGACTAGCACTACACCCGCAGTCGTCGGAGCCGCTATCTTACGGATTCGTTGATTGCGTGAATCAGCGATATACAGGTTTCCAAAAGCATCTACCGCCACACCAGTAGGACCATTAAACTTCGCCAGCGGACCTGTACTGTCTTTACGTCCAGCTGTTCCATCTCCGGCTAACAGGGTTACTACCCCTGCAGCTGTTATCTTACGGATTCGGTTGTTGTCGGTATCAGTAACATATGTATTTCCGGAAGCATCCGCAGCTACACCGGAAGGATGATTAAACTCTGCCATTACACCTGTTGCGTTATAGTATGCCGCTACTCCATCTCCTGCAAAAGTGTTTACTATTCCCGCAGGCGTAATCCCACGGATTCGGCTATTGAGGTAATCCGCTACATATATATTTCCTGAACCATTTACCGTTATACCTTCAGGATAATTAAATTCTGCAATTGCACCTGCTCCTTCTTTAATTGAAGCGGTACCATCTCCTGCAAGTGTACTTACCGTATAGATATAAGTAAAATCACCCGCAGAGCTACCTGTCTTGCCATTAGCCTGCACCGTTATTTTACCATCATGGGCATGTACCGGAACTTTTACTGTCAAAACGCCGTCACTGGCCGTTAAAACACTGCCCGCAACACCATTGAAGCTAACGGTAATTCCTGCAACTGATGAACCAAAGTTTTTTCCGGAAATAATAACTATAGAATCTTTAGCCGCACTGGAAGGCACAAACGAAGATATTTGCGGTTCCACGGCAGCGGCGCTGTCATTTTTTTTACTGCATGATTCAATTAAAAGCATACCTGCAAACAGGAATGCACCAACAGCAACAAAGTTGTTTCTCAAAATTTTCTTACGCATTTTACGGTGTTTTTTTGAAGTGAGAGATTTTATTAAGGGTATTATTTATTCAATTTTACGGATTCGGTTATTGTTTGTGTCCGCGACATATATATTTCCAAAACCATCTACTGCTATGCTGGACGGATAATTAAACTGTGCTATTGCACCTGCTCCGTCTTTATATGCACCCGTGCCATCACCAGCCACCGTACTAACTGCTCCTGCGGGAGTTATCTTACGAATTCGGTTATTGTATGAGTCAGCGACATATACATTTCCTGAAGCATCCACTGCTAAGGCGGCTGGATAATTAAACTGCGCCATTGCACCTATACTGTCTTTATATCCATACCTACCATTCCCGGCCAGCGTACTGACTACTCCTGAAGTCGTTATCTTGCGGATTCGTTGATTTTCTGTATCTGCTACATACACATTCCCCGAACCATCTGTAGCTACACCATGAGGATAATAAAATTGCGCCAGGGTACCTGTTCCTTCTTTATATGCAGCGGTGCCATCTCCTGCAAGTGTACTTACCGCCCCTGCGGGTGTTATCTTACGGATTCGGTGATTATATTCATCAGATACATACACATTTCCGGAACCATCTGCCGCTACACCCTGGGGATAATCAAACTGCGCCAGTTTACCTGTACTGTCTTTATACCCCGCTGTACTGTTCCCGGCCAGTGTGGTGACTACTCCTGCGGGTGTTATCTTGCGGATTCGTTGATTAGATCTATCAGCTACATACACATTTCCGGAACCATCTGTAGCTATGCCATAAGGATTATCAAATTGCGCCAGAATACCCGTACTGTCTTTATATGCCCGTGTTCCGTCCCCGGCCAGGGTGCTGACTGTTCCTCCAGATGTTATCTTACGGATTTGGTTATTATTTACATCACCCACATATATATTTCCAAAAGCATCTGCTGCGACACCAGAAGGATAATTGAATTCTGCCGCTGTACCAGTACCGTTTTTAAATGCTCCTGTTCCGTCCCCGGCAAGTGTACTTACTGTATAGATATAGGTAAAATTGCCGACAGAGTTACCTGTTTTGCCGTTGGCCTGCACCGTTATTTTACCATCATGGGCGTGTACCGGAACTTTTACCGTCAAAACGCTGTCATTGGCTGTTAAAACACTGCCCGCCACCCCATTGAAGCTCACTGTAATTCCTGCAACTGATAAACCAAAGTTTTTTCCGGAAATAATAACTATAGAATCTTTGGCAGCACTGGAAGGCACAAACGAAGATATCTGCAGCCCGGGGCTGTCATTTTTTTTACTGCATGATTCAATTAAAAGCATTCCTGTTTGCAGGAATGCAGCAACAGCAACAAAGTTGCTTAGCAAAATTTTCTTACGCATCTTTTGGTGTTTTTCAGGGAGTGTGAGTGTTTACTTAAAGGTATTATTTATTCAATTTCATGGATCGAACCACTAACGTACTCCGTTATATATATATTGTCTACGGAAACAGTAGCAGGCAAATATTTATTCTGAAATACTGTCGGGTAACCAATTGCCTGATAGTATTTAAATAAAAAACAAGTGTTCTGAAATCGTAGTTCACCCAACGGTAGTTTACGGCTAATAAATGGCGTTAGTAAACTTGTTAAAGGCCGATACAATCTTATAACAGGAAATAAAAGCATATGCATGGATACTTGGGATTACAGGTTATCAGTTAAGTGCAGGCAAGTAAACAAAAAAAAAGTGTTTTCAAATCACTATCTACCTGGCGGCAGTATGAAGTTACTTAAGGGGACTTTTGATATTATTAACGGCAGATATGGCTGTATATTCCTATAACCGAAACTCTTTTTGTCAGATTCATTATTTCAGTATGTTATGTATTATATTCCGGAAGCGGAATTGGGCTTGTTGTTTTTAGTATACCTGTTCATTCAAAAAGGGACATTGAAAGCAATTCTTATCTTCTTGTATCTGCAAATGACAATGTTTAAACTGCAATACCGTTAGGGGAATCAGGCTCTCCGAATATAGTCCGGAATCTGCCAATAGAAAATTTTTGTATTCCGGGATTCATATGTCCTATACATTTGCGACTTTCTTTTTAAGCACTATTAAACAACCTATATAACATTACCAATAAGCACCTTTGCTAAGAAACAACCTATGACAAAACTAAAAGCTTACTCCATTGATATGTTCATTTTGTCCTGTTTTTTTACAGGACAAAAAACAGGGAATTCTGCATCCTCATTTTTTACAATTGAATATTGGAAAGGGGATATTGTTCGCTTTCAATCCTGCTTTAATAAATATAGTATTGATTTTGGCAGGAAGAAAACGCATACTTCATCAGGATACATGTCAGGAACACTTGCCATGCGTCTTTCTTCAGAAAATAGAGGATTTGATCTTCCCTTTCAAAATAACAAAATAACAAACGATAAAAACGGGTGATGGAGCCGGAAGCAGCTGAAGTTCCGCAACCGGTTCTTCCTTTTATTTCTGACCCGGAAATATAAAAAATGAAAATCATTTAAGAATAAATAAAATTTTTCATCAGGAAGGAAGGTTCTGCTGCCGGCCTCTTTTTAACCTTTACTGAAAATTTGAAATCATATCATGGCCATATTATTAAAAGCAGAATGCTTGATTCCGGAAATGAAAAAAATTTTATATCACCGAAAATTAACACCCGCATATGTCAACATTAACAATGACTAAACCATCTGCTGCAGAGGTTACGTCAACCGCAACCAAAAGTAAACGCATTCAATCGATCGATCTTTTGAGAGGCGTTGTAATGATCATAATGGCACTCGATCATGTCCGCGATTATTTCCATGCCGATGCTTTTCTTTACAACCCGGAGGACCTCTCCCGTACCAATGTCCTGCTTTTTTTTACAAGATTTATAACGCATTACTGTGCTCCTGTTTTTGTTTTTTTAGCAGGTACCTCAGCTTATTTATCTGGCGCAAAAAAAACCAAGAAAGAATTATCCTTTTTTCTTTTGACAAGAGGGATATGGCTGGTGCTGGTAGAGCTTTTTATCTTAGGGTTGTTCAGAACATTTAATCCCACCTTTCCTTATTTTAATTTACAGGTGATCTGGGCCATCGGCATCTGTATGATTGCTCTATCCGCTCTCATTTACCTGAACTTACGTTCCATATTGGTGATTGGTATTTTACTCATCACAGCACACAATCTTCTGGATTCAGTACATGTAACCGGTAATAATTTACCTGCATTTTTTTGGTCATTCCTGCACGATGTGAATCACTTTACTTTAGGTCGTTTTACTTTTTATGTACACTACCCGGTGTTGCCATGGCTTGGTATAATGCTCACTGGCTATTATTTCGGTCAGTTATATATCTCCGGTTATGATCCTGTAAAAAGAAGAAATATCCTTCTTTACCTGGGATTTGGCGCCATTGTTCTTTTTATCATTTTACGATCCGGAAATTTTTATGGTGACGCTGCTTATTGGTCAGTGCAAAAAAACACTGTTTTCAGTTTGCTGTCGTTTATAAATGTTACAAAATATCCGCCATCTCTTCTTTATACATTAATTACGTTGGGGCCCGCGTTCGTTTTTCTTGCCTTTGCAGAAAAACCGCTGAATGCTTTATCAGCAAAAATTACAATTTTCGGAAGAGTGCCTATGTTCTATTACCTGGCACATATTCTCATGATACATATACTTGCTACCATCGGGGCAATTATCACAGGATACAAGCTGTCAGATATGATATTATCGACCAGCGTCATGAGTTCCCCGGGTCTGAAAGGATATGGATTTAATTTATTAACTGTTTACGCTGTATGGATTGGGTTAGTCCTTTTCCTGTATCCATTCTGTAAATGGTTTGACCGTTATAAAAGAGCTAACAATTCAAAACAATGGTGGTTGAGTTATCTATAAAATAATCAGCAAATGCGTCAGTAGAATATCCTTATCTGCAATCAGGATATTCTATAAAACAAAAGTGATGCAGCTGAAAAAAGAGGAAAAGGTCAATTAAGTTTTAACAATAAAACAATTTTCATGTCAAAGATTAAGGAAATAATAGTTGCATCAGTTCTTCCTGCTATTAAAGCAGTAGGAAAAATAGAAATGGTAAATGTGCTTTCGGGTATTAAAGAGCATAACACACCGGAAATTTATCAACACACACTCCAGGGATTATATTCCAACTTTTCTCTGTTAAAAGAAGCAGCGTTTAAAACTAAGAGCCGGGTTGATGATGGTATTGTTGATTTAGTTCTTGAAGCTGTTAAGGAAAGTGCCGATGCAGACGGAATTGTTCTTTCATAATCAAAACTAGTTTTTTTTTCTCATGCAGTAGTTTTTGGAATAAACCCGGTGTTTTTACACCGGGGTTTTTTTTACTATTTAAAACTTCTTAAAGATTCAACAAAAGTTATCTTTTATTTTAACAGCTTGTTTTTGCCGGGAGGAAGAAATAACCGAACTGCAGGATGGTAAAAACCAAAATTGAGTTAACGAAAGATGCTGGCTTTGACATAATACTTAATAAGGTACAGGAACATTTCAAAGACTATCCCTGCAATACTGAAAACGGTAATCAGGATTTATATTTTAAGGACAACTCCCATTTCCAGGAACTGTCAATCATATCGTGTAATCCTAATTGCGCATTCCACCCTAAAATCCTGTTGGCTTTTGTTGTATCAGCATATACGGATGCCGCATCCCCTTTTCTGCGCCTGCCAATTTTATAATTCATTTTTATACCGGTTGTTTCCTCAAACAATTTGATAATCTCTAACACGGAAGTTGCTTTTCCCGTTCCGATATTAAACACTTCAAATGCTGTTTTATTTTTTTGCTGAAGTAACCTTTTAGACGCCTGCACATGTGCTTTGGCTAAATCAACTACATGAATATAATCCCTGAGGCAGCTTCCATCAGGAGTGTCATAATCATTTCCAAATACAGTTAATTGTTCCTGCTTACCTGATGCTGTTTGCATAACATAAGGGAATAGGTTATTGGGAATGCCTTTGGGTAACTCACCAAGTAAAGCCGAAGAATGTGCGCCAACGGGATTGAAGTAACGGAGTGAAATATTTTGAATGGCCCCGGTTGATGTTACTTTCTCTAAAATTTCTTCACCAATCTGTTTGGTGCTTCCATATGCCGATAATGTTTTTTGAAAAGAGGTCTGTTCGGTAGCTGGCAGGATATCAGGTTGGCCATAAACTGTTGCCGAAGAAGAAAAGATAAAGTTCTTTACATTATTGTATTGCATAGCCTGCAATACATTCAGCAAAGAAACAAGATTATTTTGAAAATATTTCAGCGGCTCTTTTACTGACTCACTTACAGATTTGAAAGCTGCAAAATGAATAACAACATCTATAATAGTATCTGAAAATATTTTTTGAACGGTATCTGCCTCACATAAATCATTTTCATAAAACAATGGTCTTACCCTGGTAATTTGTTCAATCCTGTCGAGAATAAATTTTTCCGAATTACTCAGGTTGTCAACAATAAGCACTTTAAATCCTTCATTTAATAATTCAACAACAGTGTGAGAACCTATATAACCCAATCCACCTGTAACTAAAATTGTCTCTCTCATTCTTAACATGATTATTCAACGGAGAATTTAAAAACAGTCTTGCTATAAAACTGTTCGCCCGCTTTTAAAACTGTTGATGGAAAATGCTGATGATTTGGCGCATCGGGAAAATGCTGTGTTTCCAGGCAAAACCCCGAACGTTTATTATAAATACTTTTATTTTTCCCTGTTATATTTTCAAGAAAATTGCCTGTATAAAAATGCACAGCTGGCTCAGTAGTATATACATCCATCTTCCTGCCTGAAACAGGTTCTTTTACAATAACAGCATGCTTCAAAAGAGAGGAGTGTTGTTTTTCCAAAACAAAACTATGGTCATATCCATTGCCCAATAGTAACTGTTCATTATCCATCATCATTTCCGCCCCTATTTTTTTGGGTTTGGTAAAATCAAAAGGGGTACCGCTAACTTCAGCTAATTCCCCGGTTGGAACCTGCAGTTTGTTTACCGGTAAATAATACTGACTCAATATTTTTAATTCATGGTCATCTATTTTATCAGCAGGGTTACCGGATAAATTAAAATAGGTATGCTGGGTAAGATTAATCAAAGTCGTTTTATTTGATATGGCTTTATATTCAATGCTCCATGCATCTTCGTTATCAAGGGTATAAATTACTTCAAGCTGTAATTCACCCGGAAAGCCTTCTTCCAAATGCGGGCTTGTATATTTAAAAATTATTCCACTCTTTTCAGTCTGTTGAAAAGGTTTTGCCAGAAATATTTTTTTATTAAACCCTTCTAAGCCACCATGCAA
Organism: Sphingobacteriales bacterium; assembly: GCA_050256755.1. GTDB lineage: Bacteria > Bacteroidota > Bacteroidia > Chitinophagales > Chitinophagaceae > AWTP1-9. The sequence goes on from JBLMVP010000413.1 coordinate 10,964, forward strand.
ATGATAGCCTCCTTCTCTTACATGTAATTTATAAGTTAAATTATCAAGAACAACAGTACCGCCAGCAACCCGGTTTGCATATCTCCCAACTACCGTACCCAAATAAAATTTATCCAACTGGTAATCTGATTGTGTATCATAACCTAATACTACATCTGCCAGTTCACCATGCTTATCTTTTACAAATAGGGAAACAACTGCTGCACCTAAATTGGACACTATTAACCTGGTTCCATTATTATTTTCAATGGTATGAATACTTAATTGAGGTAAGAGTTCTTTTTCATTCGCTTTAATTTTCTCTGCAGTAGTGTTTTCAGTTTCGTCTTTCGCTTGCACCTGATTATTAGTTTAATTTTAAAAAAAGTGTATGAAAAAACATACACCCTTATATAAAGACTGCTTGATTCTGTTAAAAAAAATTACAATGGAACAACTATAAATTTGGAACTGGCAGTTTTGGCTTCCGGTATCTGTCCGATTTCTGCCCAGCCTGAATTTGATTCAACCAGTCCAAACTGCACAGCATTTTTTATGGTACCCAGTACACTCTTTTTAATTGAAAACTCAATTATATTTTTCCCCGCGGCTGAAGATAAATTTGAAAACTTCATTACGTCTGCAAAGGAAGCAACGGGATTCCATGAAAATGCTGTGGGCGCACCGGTATGTTCAAATACATCTCCCCATCCGCCAGCAGGGCTGCCTTCAAATAAAAAGTCGGCGCCTGAATGAACCGGATAATACCAGGTATTAAATCCTGTTGTTCCATCATTATCTGAATCCATATACATATCAATTATCTCCATCTTCATGTCTGCGGTTCCTTCCAGGTAAATGTTTATAGCACTGCTGGAGGCAAAAGTTTTAACAGCCAGTATGCTTCCGCCATAGCTTGCAGCATTTTCATGTGTGTATGGAACATATTGCCAATCGCTGAAGTCGCCGTCAATTTTAATATTAGGACCGCTGATACTAACGGTATCTTTAAAAGTATTTGTTTCCGTACCGTTTTTTGCGGTTAATGAAACTAAGAAGTCACCTTTTTGTGTAAATATATGCTGAGGTGTTTTACTGGTTGACCCAACACCACTTCCATCTCCAAAATCCCAGCTATATTCTGTTGCATTCGTTGAGAAATTAGTAAAATTAACTTTGTATCCATCCGCTACATAACTGAATACTGCTTTAACCCCGTTGCCTGTTTTATCCTTTTTACAGGAAGTAAAAACAAGCATGATGGTGAGCATACCGAATAGATAAATATTCTTTTTCATGTTTTACTATTTTAATATTTTACTTAATTTATTTTTACTGATTGATTAAGATTATTCATACCTCCGTTTTCTTCAACCCATACTCCTGTATTGGCAAGTCTTACAGCATATTCAATTCTTGTTTTTAAATTCGCTGCCTTATCAGCAATCCTTAAATAGATATCATAACCCCCCGCAGGTATGCCTGATAAACTTACATTCTCATTAATGGCCAGTGTTGCTGCAGGCTTGCAGGTACGCAGATCAACTGACAGCGGCAGTTCATAATACTGCCCTGATGTTTTATTTTTCAAAACCAGGTAAGTCATTTTTTTATTGTAGAGCGGTGCATATCCTTTATTGGTAATATTTATAATGGCGGAAAGATTTCCATTTGCCGTTACCGTTTTTGTAAACTTTGAGTTAACTAATGCCAACCGGTAGCCCAGGTATGTTTGAAATTCATCAAAGCAACCGGAGGTTTTCCATGCACTAATTGTTGCAGGATACCAGTCTAAATTCAGGTAAGTCCATTTAAGTAATTTCATTTCATTTCTGCCTTCAAAACAACTCGGGTCATAACCAGCAGAAGGTGGGCAGGTTTCTCCGCCCGTTGGTACAAATAATGCTTCATTACTTATGTAATGTTTTTCTGCGGTAACGTTTGTATAAGTTCCGTAATCTGTTCCGCCGGTTAAAAAACAATCATTGTGATGGCCAACCCTTGCTCTGTTATCGTTTGTGTAAGCAATGTCTGACTCAACAGGCAGTGTTGTAGTAAAAATTTGTTGCTTTATCCCTGGTGTTCTTACCTGAACCATAATTTCAGCAGGTAATACACTTAATAATTTTGTAAGAACCAATCGTTCATTATCTGTTGTAGCCAGTCCATTACTGGAATCATGCCACTCACCCCAGGCACCAATAAAACCAGCTTGCACAAATGCAATGATATCTTTATTGGTTTCAAAAATTGGTTTTAACTGATCAAGATGCTGTGAGATAATTGAGAAAGGAGCATCTGTGCCGGCCATATCATCTGTATAGGCAAATCTTAGTATAACTTTTAACCCGGCATCTCTTATCTTATCCAAATCACCTTGTATTAAAGAAAGTTCCGTTGCACTGATAGCCTGGTTTTTAAAAGCATCTAAATAAAAAAACCGTAACACCAATGATATATTCTGACTCCTGAATGTATTTAACTGCGCAGCATTTAGGGGCGTTCCATCTGAATAAACAATCATGGTATGTATGAAGCCCCTTTCTGGATTTGGAAAAATGGTATTCGCTAATTCATAAGTTACGGTATCATCAACAGGTGCCGTGCTTGTATTCGTTTTTTTACAACATAACATGCTGCATAAAAAAACAAGCGGGAGAAATATTTTATAAGTCCTGTTTGATTTCATAAATAAATTTGATTAACCCTTTTATAATTGTGAATGGTAAATCGTAAAACATATAAGCTCATATTCTTATTATTACCATTACCTGAATTAATTGTACCCGGGGTTTTGAATAAACTTGCCCTTCCCTTCGCTGACAGCTTTTAATGAAAAAGGATATACTACTTTATTAGGACCAGTGTAAGTTGATTGTGTTACTTCCTGGCAACGGGATGCAAATTTTCCATGACGGATTAGGTCGGCCCGGTACTGTCCGTTCTCACACCAAAACTCATGGCTCCTTTCTAATAAAATCAAATCATTAAAAGCCGTTAGTGAACTGTAATCAGTTAATTGTTTATCAGCCAGCCCGGCTCTTCTTCTTACTGCATTTACCAGTTCCATTGCTTCAGCTGTAGGTGCACCGGCATTAGCAATTGCTTCTGCTTTTGATAGCAACACATCCGCATAGCGGTACATAATAATATCAACGGTAGTTAAGCCGGTTGTTCTGTCTGCATCCTGGTTTATCTTTAATGGTATAGGTCCCCAATCCAGAATATTTCCCGGGTTTGCCCTGTTATAGGTAATACCATCCGATCCTGTGTATTCAGTAATCATCATTTGTTTTCTTTTATCAGCAGGTTCAAACCTGTCGTAAAACCACCAGGTACTGGTGATAGTTTGAAACCCACTTTTGGGAGTAAAATTTGCAGGTAACACCATTAACTGCCATTGGTTTTCGCTGGTACCCGCATAGTCGCATGGTATAGCCCATATAACTTCATGGCTATTTTTTGCACCTTCCAAATCCCACATAGCTGCATAGTTTGCATCAAGTGAATAGGCGTTGTAGGCAATAATATCATCGCACAATGTTTTTACTTTGGCCCAGTTTTTTTCATGCAGGTTTAACCTGATGTCAATCATTTTTGCCAATGCTTTATTAAACCTTCCATACTCTGCGTCCTGCGGTAAGGGCAAATCAACTGCTGCGGCTTCAAGATCGGCTTCAATAAAAGCTACCATCTCTGTATTGGTCAATCTTGCCAATGGTACTTCCTGCAAAGGGTTTTTTAAAATGTCTAATGGAGCAATAACAATTGGTCCGTATAAATCAAATAATGTGTAAGCCAGTAAACCTCTTGCACAACGAACTTGCGCAATGGCTTTCTTTTTCAATTCGGCACTTACAGTTGATCGTTGAATAAGATCAATTGTTATGGTCATACGACTTATCTTATTATAGAAATCATCATAATAGCGGGTAAATAATTCATCGGTTGGGCGGTAGTTTTGCAAAGAAGCTGTAAGCTGATCACCATATTTACCATGCAGAATTTCTGTGGTGGCATCACTTAAAAACATTACTCCTCTTTCAGATGTAGAGAAGATGCCATCAAACCAGGCTCCTCTCAAAGGATAATACGCTGCGTTTACCATTGCATCCAAATCTGCGGCAGATTTTGGAAAGATGTTAGGGTTGATTTCTGAGTAATCAACAGGTTTCAAATCCTTGGTACAACTGTTAACCAGTAATAGTAATGGCAGAAATAAAAATCTAAACAGTTTCATATTTTATCTTTTAAATGTCAAATTAAAAACTAAGGTTCAGGCCAAAAGTGAATGTCCTGATATAAGGATATGCCGCTGTGTAAGAATCTGTTTCGGGATCAACACCAGTATATGGAGTGATAACAAAAAGATTCTGTGCATCGATATGTACACGGGCAGCGCTGAAAACTTTCTTTATCAGTTTGTTGGGAATATTATATCCTAATGAAACATTCTGCAACCTTATATACCATGCTTTCTGTAAAAAGAAATCGCCTACACCATAAGGTGAAAAACCCCAGAAAGAACTTGGATGTGTAGTGGAAGGATTGGTTGGCGTCCATCTTTCTTTTACTGATCTTAATGCATTGTAACCTTCAGCATATACACCATAAGCGCTGATGCCGTAAGCAGTGTAATTAGGATCAGCCATGCGGCGTCCAAACAATGCGTTGAAATCAAAATTGAGGCTAAAGTTTTTATAGGTAATAATATTGGTAATTCCGGCCATTGCACTTGGATCAGATGTACCAAGCAATCTTGTATCCGCATCATCAATTATTCCATCAGCCTTTCCCGTTTTTATAAATCTGCCATTTGCATCTACCACCGGGTTACCATTACCATCCCGTGCAAAACCATCAAAGTCTTTTATTTTTATCATCCCCGGCTTCAATTCAGGTTGCGATGCCGGCACCGCTTCACCAATTTGTAAAATACCATCTGCTATCCTGCTGTACATGGCTCTGATGGGATCGTTGGCATTTTCATATATAGCGGGTTTCCAGTCGGGAGCCCTTTCTTTCCAGTTGTCTTTATAAGTTGAGAAAGTAAACATGGTTCTCCATTGCAAATCCCTTGTCTGGATATTACGGGTGTTGATGGTTATTTCAAAACCTTTGCTTTGTGTTTTTCCAATATTCGCAATGATGGTATTTATTTCCTGGTAAGAGTTAAGCGTTTTAGTGGCTAACAGATCAGAAATGGTATTATTAAACACTTCAACCGATCCATCCACTTTGCCTTTGAAAAGAGAAAAATCCAATCCCACATTGGTACCGGTAGTTGTTTCCCATTTCAAATCAGGATTTTCTAATCTTGACAGGGAAACACCAATCAGTCTTGAATCATTACCGGAGAGCCATGCAGGATAAGCTGAATAAGCCGCAAATGCATTACTGTTAATGGTAGCATTACCCGTTTGTCCATAACTAATCCTGAATTTAAGTTGAGAAACTGTCTTTTTAATATTTGCAAAAAATGGTTCTTCAGCAACATTCCATGCAACAGCAGCGGAAGGAAATGTTCCCCATTTGTGATTGGCGGCAAAAACACTTGCGCCATCTGTACGAACAGTAGCAGTAAATAAATACCTGCCTTTATAGTTGTAGTTCAATCTTCCAAAATAAGAAGCAATTAAATTCTTTGAACCGGCAGAGTTCGTTGGCAACTGGATGCTTCCTGCACCCAGGTTATTCCATAAAAATGCATCCGTAATAAAACCGGTAGCCCCTGCGCTGTTAAACTTATTAATAAATTTTTGCTGAGATACACCTGCCAGCAAATCAAACCTGTGTTCTTTAAAAATTGTTTTAGTGTAATTGGCTGTTGCTTCTAATAAATAATCGTCCTTATCCGTATTAGAGATAAATGCTCTGCCGTGTTCCAATGCCCCATGCAATGTAGTAGTGGGCAAATAGCTTTGTCTTTTTGCATAGCCTCGGTCCATACCTGCTTTTAATTTGATGGTTAAATCTTTTATTGGCGTAATGTCTATAAAAAAGTTTCCCAGCATTCTTTCTATTCTTCCTTCATCACTAATAGTTAATAAAGAATAAGGATTGGGTTGCAATGCCAATTGAGGGTTAAGCGGATAATTGCCATCTTCATCAATGGCCTGGATATGCGGACCCTGTTGAATTGCGGCCCTGATGATGCCTGAGTTTTCATACTGGTCACCTCCTAACTGTGCATTCAGGTTATCTATCCTGCTGGCTGTTAAATTCAATCCAACTTTTACATACTTGTTTATTTCCTGGTCAATATTCGCTCTTAGCGAATATCTTTTTAAGCCGGAATTTTTTATTATACCATTTTGATCGTAATAGTTTCCGGTTAACAGGTACTTGGTGAATTTAGTACCGCCCGACATAGAAATATTATGCTGTTGGGTTGAACCATTTCTTGTAACAAGGCTAAACCAGTCTGTTCCTCTTCCTACATTATTAATAGCGTTTTGTGTATATAATTTTTTATACAGCCCGTTAACAGGATTTGCTTCTGCTTCCGCTCTTGTACGGGTGCCGTAAGGAATCACATTGTTATCAAAATCCCATTGTTCCTGTCCTGCTTCATTACGTACCTGCATCCATTCATTTAACGGAAGTACATCAAAGGGGTTATTATATTTCTGAATAGAATAATTTGCCGAGTACTGCACTTTAACGCCGCCTTCACTGCCTCTTTTGGTTGTAATAAGCACTACACCATTTGCTGCTCTTGAACCATAAATAGAAGTAGCGCTGGCATCTTTTAATACTTCAACGGATTCTATATCATTTGGGTTAAACGAATTCAATATACTTTGTGTTCCGGCCTGGTACCTGCCGCCGCTTTCTGGTTGCTGCAATTCTGTAATAGGAAACCCATCCACTACAAATAATGGGGCATTGCTTGCATTAACTGAGCCTGCGCCTCGTATCAATATATCTAAACCTCCACCAGGTTGTGCACTGTTTTGTATTATGGTTAACCCAGCCACTTTACCTTTTAACATATTACCAATTTCGGGACCGGAAGAAATTACCAGGTCCTTTGCTTTTACAGATGAAACAGCACCGGTAAGATCCCTTTTTTTCTGTGTGCCATAACCAATCACTACCACTTCATCCAATGATTTGTTTTCTGTATACATCATAACATTAACAGCCGACTGCTTTTTAAGAAGCACTTCCTGGCTTGTATACCCAACAAAGGAAAAAACTAAGGAAACATTTCCTGCCGGCACTTTAATAGTATAAGCACCATTGACATCGGTAACAGAGCCGCTTGCTGAGCCTTTGATTAAGATGCTTACACCAGCAAGTGCCTTACCATCTTTCTCCGAAGTGATTGTACCGCTTATGGTACGTTCCTGCGCTTTGAGTGCTGTGCCAAGGCAAAGCAATAATATAAAAAGCAGGTTTTTTTTAATGAGCCTCATAGCAATCCAATTTTGGTTTTATTAAAAGATAAAATATTAATCAGTCATTTTTTGAATTGCAACAACCTTTTTAAAGAAACATCCTTTTATTGCAATTAATTTAATACTGCCAATTTCAGTATTAATTTCTTTTAAAAAAAATACCTGAACAGCCACCATAGCGGTTTTTAGCTATGCAAGCGTTTGCTTTTTCTTGTAAAACGTTTGCATGATTTTCTTAAAAGGTGTTTATCAAAACCTGTCCGGAGGCCCTAATTGAAAATATCTATTTTTAAATGAGAAAATGGAAAAATAAAATGCAGTTTTCCCGGATGTTATTTTATATGAATGGTGTGAGAAAGATTATTATAACCTGTAGTTTCTTCCCACATGTTTTCGTTTGCCAATTGTATTGAATATTCAGAGCGGTTACTGAGTGGTGCACTTGCGTCGGGCAAAAAAAGAAATAATTGATAAGAGCCGGGCGATATTCTTTTTGGCAGTTTTATAATTTCTTTTATGTGATGAATACCACTGAACCAAAACTGCGGATTTGCTTTAAGTGCAACAGAAAATTCTGTTCTGGTTGCGGTATTTCTGAAAATAATTTTAACGGGCCTTTGATTATACATTGAAGCCCAGCCAATATTATCAATAATAAAATTCAATGTTAGACGATCAGCTTTATTAAGTGTTGAAGGGAGAATTGCTTTTCTCAAAACCAAACGGTAGCCGAGTTTTCTTTTAATATCATACATACAACCGCTGCTATCCCAATCATTATTTACGTCAGTGTTATATGCCGCATTTAAGTAACTGTAATGCATGCGGTGCATTTCATCTTCAGCATACCCTGCCGGAGCACAGTCGTTTTGCGGACTAAACGTATCATCACAGGTTTCGCCCCCAACTGCTGTAAACTTTGTGTCCGCTTCAATATACTTTCTTAAAACTTCGTTAGCAGCCATACGCGGCTGTGATGAACTTCCATAATCATAATAGGTTCCATAATCATCCGGTGCAGAAAGAAAACAATCATTATGAAAGCCAATTCTTGCTGCATATGATTTATTGAAAGCCACCTGCAAAAGAAGCGGCAAACTTTTAACAGATGCAGTTGGACCGTAAACAAATTTCTGTTTTATTTGTGGTGTACGTACTTGTACCATTCTGCCATTTGGCAATACATTTAATAAAGCTTTCAGTAGTTCGTTACGGTGAAGCCAGCTGCTGTCTAAAATTTTTCCCACACCATTGGCAGAAGCATCGCCAAAAT
>JBLMVP010000414.1:0-6026 GCA_050256755.1 Sphingobacteriales bacterium
GTCTTCGCTCATTTGAATGATTTGTTCCAACAAGCTTTGAATTTGGGGGTTATCTTCAACTATGCAAATTTTTAGTGTATTCATATTAACAAAGATGAAATAAAAAAGAAGTATAAAAAATACCACAAACTGGTATTTTTTTACCTGTATGGAACAAATAATAGGTATTTCTCTTTAAAAAAATCCTCTGTAAAAATCTTATCTAACTCCCAGGCCATTGGTTTTAAACCACTTTCATGAATTTCCTGGGCAAGATCACCGCCTTTTAAACATATGAGTCCATTGGGGTGAGAATTGAGATTTTTTTGCTCTTTGTTCTTTGCCCCCTGCTTTTTTAAAAGAGGCTTTCCCCATTTCCATAAATCTTTCAGAGGTGCTACGGCACGGCTTACAGCAAAATCAAATTTCCGGTCTTTAATATCTTCTGAGCGGGTATGTTGTGCAGTGAGGTTTTTCAGTCCAATAGCATTACTTATTTCAGTAACCACTTTTATTTTTTTGCCAATACTATCAGTCAAATGAAATTTTACATCAGGAAAAAAGATAGCCAGGGGAATACCGGGAAATCCACCACCTGTTCCAATATCTATTATTTCTGTACCCGGAGCAAAATCAAATTGAGTGGCGATAGCTAATGAATGCAACACATGTTTTTCATACAAACTGTCAATGTCTTTCCGGGAAATAACATTAATCTTACTGTTCCAGTTCCTGTACAAATCGTCTAATGCTGCAAATTGTTCTAATTGCCGGGGAGTAAAATCGTTGAAGTATTTTAGAATTATTTCCAGTGACTTTTTGCTTTTTTCCATACCGCAGGTAAAAAAATGATGTAATAAACAATTTGCCAAATATCGAAAAACGGCAGTAGCCAGAATAAATCTTTTTCATCCAGCAGCTTCATCGATTTGTAATAAATGATTAGTTGAATTAAAAAGCGTAAACTAAAAACACCCAGCACCCATCGCCAATCGTAAAAGAATAAACAAGTAATAAATAAAGGGTAAAAAATAAATTGCGAAAAAGCGTATAACCCCAATAAAAATTTGTGTTTGCTTTTGTAGTATTTACCGGTAGAATAGTGTCTTAACTTTTGGCGTACCCAATCGCTCCAGCTGGTTTTAGGTTCTGAATAAGTAAAAGTTTCCTTATCGATAACAATGGTGGTATTGTGTTTATTGGCTACCATATTGATAAACAAATCATCATCGCCGCCGGGGATATGATTGTGTGAACTGAACCCTTTGTTACGAAAGAATAAATCTTTTTTATAGGATAGGTTCCTTCCCACACCCATATACGGATTGCCGGCCATGGCATAGGAAAGATATTGAAGTGCTGTATGAAAAGTTTCAAACCGTATTAATTTGTTCAGCAGGCCCGGTTTTTTTTCATAAGCTCCATAGCCCAGTACTATTTCTGCTCCATTGTAAAAACCATCCTGCATTTTCTCCACCCAGTTAGGAGAGGCAGGGTAACAATCTGCATCTGTCAACAAAACAATTTCATGTTTGGCTTCTTTAATACCCATTGATAGTGGAAATTTCTTTCCCGGTATCAACTTAGCTTCCTGAACGAGTTCTACTGCTCTTAATTGCTTAAAGGTTTTGGCTAAATATTCCAGTACATATTTAGAGTCGTCGTGGGAATTATCGTTCACTACAATAACCTCATGAGTGCTTTTGTATTGCTGTTGTAATATTTGCGGAAGATTTTTGGCTAAATTTGCCGCTTCGTCACGGGCACAGATAATTACCGAAACAGGATGTTGCAGCGAACTGTCTTTTTTACCTGGTTTATAAAAGGCCAGCCGGCTAAAATAAAACAAGTAATAATAAAACTGGGTTAGTGTGGTTAAGCAGAAAGCATAAAACAAAACTTCCTGCCAGTGTAAAGGCATCATGAGGCAAAAATAATAATCGTTGATTATACAATTGGGGAGATTTGATTGATGTGGAAACTAAAAGAATAAGTTTATATCATAAAAGCTAATGGCTAATAGCCAATAGCCAATAGCTAAAGTAATGGCAGCATTAACATTTGAATTACATACAACAGATTCTAACTCCAAAGCAAGAGCAGGCAAAATTACCACGGATCATGGGGAAATATTAACTCCCATCTTTATGCCGGTAGGTACTGCGGGCAGCGTAAAAGCAGTATCACAACAACAATTACTGAAGGACGTTCAGGCGCAAATTATTTTGGGTAACACCTATCATCTTTATCTGCGACCGGGGTTAGAAGTTTTAGAAAAAGCAGGAGGTCTGCACCAGTTCAACGGCTGGCATAAACCGATATTAACCGATAGTGGTGGTTACCAGGTTTTTTCACTTGCTGGTACAAGAAAGATAAAAGAGGAGGGAGTAACTTTTCAATCGCATATTGATGGAAGCCGGCATTTATTTTCACCGGAAATTGTAATGGACATACAGCGAACTATTGGTGCTGATATCATGATGGCATTTGATGAATGTCCGCCGGGAGGAAGTGAGTATGACTATGCAAAAAAATCAATGGAGATGACTCACCGCTGGTTGGACAGGTGTTTTAATCAGTTTAATGCCACACAACCCAAATATGGCTATACACAAAATTTATTTCCTATAGTACAGGGGGGGACGTTTAAAGATTTACGTAAACAATCCTGTGAGTATATCATATCTAAAGAAGCAACAGGAAATGCCATCGGCGGATTAAGCGTTGGTGAACCTGAACCGGTAATGTATGAAATATGCAATTGGTGCTGTGACCATCTTCCCCAAAACAAACCACGCTATTTAATGGGTGTTGGTACACCCTGGAATATTTTAGAATGTATAAGCATGGGTATAGATATGTTTGATTGTGTTATGCCAACCAGAAATGGAAGAAATGCCATGCTGTTTACCACCAAAGGAGTAATCAATATTGATAATAAAAAATGGGAAACAGATTTTTCTGTTATTGATGATGGTATTGATTGCGAAATCAGTAATTATTACAGTAAAGCATATTTGCGTCACCTCTTAAAGGCTAAAGAAATACTGGGTCTAACCATTGCCAGTGTTCACAACTTAGCCTTTTATTTATGGCTGGTTACTGAAGCAAGAAAACATATTTTAGCAGGCGATTTTGTTAGCTGGAAAAATGAAATGGTTGGGAGATTGCAAACAAGATTATAATTTTCTTTCACACAGCATTCACATTCGCTATTTTATAAGATTCCCGTTTTAGGCTACATTTGTGCCCTGTTGGCTATGCTCAAAAAAATTGACCGGTATATTTTAAAAAAGTTTTTCTCTACTGTTTTTTTTATAGTAGCGGGGTTAACTATTATAGCTACGGTTATCGACATCAGTGAAAAAACGGATGATTTTGTAAAAACCAATTTATCTGCCAGCGAAATTTTTACAAAGTATTACCTTGGTTTCATTCCCCATATCGCCTCTTTAATTTTTCCTTTATTTGTTTTTATTGGAGTAATCTGGTTTACTTCCAAAATGGCGGTGCGTTCAGAAATTGTAGCTATAATAAGTGGCGGTGTAAGCTTTAACCGTTTTCTTCAGCCATATTTAATTGGAGGAATATTTCTTGGAGGCTTACTTTGGTTTGGTAACCGGTATCTTATTCCAAAAGCGAATAATATCCGTACAGATTTTTATGTGAAATATCTTGACCAGCTCAATCCCGATCCTACCCGTCCAACATATTCTACTTTATCTGATTTGCATTTTCGTATTGATTCATTTACTTATGCGGGTATGCGTACTTATGATACTTCGGGTAAATATGGCACTTATTTTTATATGCAGCGCATAAAAGGCAATAATGTGGTATACAATCTACGTGCTGATAATTTGCGATGGGATACTGCTATACGTATGTGGCAACTCACAAATGTCTTTGAAAGAAAGATTTCGGGCTTAAAAGAAGAAGTTATGATTTTCCCAAAGAAAGATATGCAGTTTTCTTTTTACCCTTCTGAATTAAAGAAAGATGAATACCTGAAGGATAAGCTTTCCACGCCACAGTTAGCAAGTTATATCAAGCGGGAAGAAATAAAGGGTTCCGAAGGACTGAATACTTTACTGGTAGAGCGTTATAAAAGAGATGCTATTCCCGCAGCGGTGGTAATATTTACGTTAATGGGTGGTATAGTAGCCAGCAGAAAGGTTAGAGGGGGGAGCGGTATGCACCTTGCTTTGGGCCTGGCGCTTGCTGTATCATTTGAAATATTTAATAAATTTTCTACTGTATTCTCTACTAATGGCGACTTCCCACCCCTGTTAGCAGCCTGGACTCCGGATATTTTGTTTTTCTTCGTTACTGTCTGGCTCTATTTCAGAGCGCCTAAATAATTTATCATTAAGCCCACAAACTTTGTTGCTTCCGTTTTGTTGTAGTAGCGGTGAATTAATAACTTTACTGCTTAATCATTATAAAGCAAAATACGCTTGTCATGGGAATATTAAAAGACCGGTTTAAAATAAAAGCTGATACAGTTGCAGCCGAAATTAAAGACCTCATTAAGGAACATGGAAATAAAGTAATAGGGGAAGTAACACTCAGCCAAATTTACCAGGGTATGCGTGGTATGACAGGCCTTGTAACTGAAACTTCTTTATTAGATGCACAGGAAGGAATCCGTTTTCGTGGTTATTCAATCCCGGAATTACGCGATAAATTGCCGAAAGTAAATGGGGGAACGGAACCCCTGCCCGAAGCTTTATTTTATTTAATGCTGATTGGAGAGCTTCCGTCAGAGGAAGATGTACAGCATATCACCTCAGTTTTGCAAAGACGAAGTCATGTTCCTACACATGTATTTAATTCAATAGAAGCCTTACCTATAAATACACACCCCATGACACAGTTTGTAGTTGCTGTAATGGCTTTACAAACGGAAAGTCAGTTTGCCAAGAAATATGCAGCTGGCATGAATAAGAAAGATTACTGGGAAGTAATGTTTGATGATACAATGGATTTAATTGCGAGATTACCCCGTGTGGCGGCTTATATCTACCGTCGTAAATATAAGTTTGGTGAGCATATTCAACCAAATGGTTTGTTAGACTGGGCAGGAAACTTTGCTCATATGCTGGGTTATGAAGATGACACCTTTAAGGAACTGATGCGTTTGTATATGACTATTCATGCTGACCACGAAGGTGGTAATGTTTCAGCACATGCTACCCATTTGGTTGGTTCTGCATTAAGCGATCCTTACTTAAGTTTTGCTGCAGGTTTAAATGGGCTGGCAGGTCCATTACATGGACTAGCTAACCAGGAAGTAATTAAGTGGATTTTTGAAATGCAGGAAGAGTTAAAAACCGATGCTCCAACCAAAGAACAAATAGCAGACTATGTAAAAAGAACACTAAGTGAGGGGAAGGTGGTACCCGGATATGGTCATGCAGTGTTAAGAAAAACAGATCCAAGATTTGAAGCACAAATGGAGTTTGGTAAAAAACATATGCCCGATGACAAACTGGTTCAAACCGTTTGGAATATTTATGAAACAGTACCACCAATTTTACAATCATTAGGTAAGATTAAAAATCCATGGCCGAATGTAGATGCACATAGTGGGGCTTTGTTAGTGCATTTTGGTTTGAAGGAATATGAATATTATACTGTGTTGTTTGGTGTAAGCCGGGCACTTGGTGTATTGGCCAGTTTATGCTGGGACAGGGCATTAAGTTTCCCTTTGGAAAGACCCAAATCTGTAACCACTGAATTGGTAAAGCTTTGGTTAGAAGGAAAAGATAATATCTGGGGTGAATAGTACTACTTAAGTTTTTTATAAGCTTAAACTCCGGTTTAGCCGGAGTTTTTATTTTGGTCGAAACAGGGTACACAACTATATTTGCAGTCCTTAAAATGGGGGGTTAGCTCAGTTGGCTAGAGCGCTTGCATGGCATGCAAGAGGTCGTCGGTTCGACCCCGATACTCTCCACTCATCCCGCAGTTGCGGGATTTTTTTATATGTTTACCGTTTACATATTATACAGCAATAAGCTTGATCGATATTATGTTGGTTACAC
>JBLMVP010000415.1:0-17160 GCA_050256755.1 Sphingobacteriales bacterium
GCATCAGTAGGCTGAAGTACTCCTTTATACCGCCCATCCCATCCAAACTCAATAGATGCTGATTCAAATACTTTTTGACCTAACCTGTTATAAATTCTGAAAGTCATTTTACTAACGCCAAATGCTTTTATATAAAGAACATCATTCTTGCCATCATTGTTTGGTGTAAAAGCATTAGGAACCACCAGTCCAATTATTACTTTGGCTTCTACCGGCATACACACTGAATCTACACAACCAAAAGCGTTATATACTTTAAGACAAACATTAAATATAGCGGTAGCATTGTATTGATGTTGTGGATTTTTTTCTGTGGAGGTTTTTCCATCTCCAAAATTCCACTCATATTTAACTGCGTCTGGTGATGAATTATTAATAAATGTTGTAGGAGTATTATCTTTTGACGGATTAGGCGTATAGGTAAAGGCCGCAACCGGAACAGGATTTACGGTAACTGTTTTTGATATCACATCCTGGAGATTACAGGAATTAGGATTATTAATAGTTAAGGTAATTGTATAAGTACCGACAACATTATAAGCATGAACGGGCTTGCTGTCAGTAGAGGTGGTACCATCGCCAAAATCCCATAAATAAGTTGAAGCACCAACAGATTTATCTGTTATACCTATGTTCTGTGTAACACAGGCATTGGCAACATCAAAATCGGCTTTAATGATAGATGCAACAGAGAAATTTATTGCTCTTACTGTATCATATGCATTACAATAATTTGTGTCAATTAAGATAAGCTGCACATCATAAGTGCCCGGGCCAGGAAATGTATGTGAAGCATTAATTGATGTATCTGCGGCTGATCCATCATTCCATACCCACACAAAAGATTTATTAGTAAATGGTATTGATACCGGACCAGTTGAGGTATTGGTGAAATCAAATGTTAAGCTTGTGCAGGGAGGGCGGCGGTTGTAATTAAATCCGAGTTGAACAGAGTCTGCTGTAACCCTAATACGTAAGGTGGCCGAATCTTTTTCATTGCAGGTATTTGAATCAATACCGATAAGTTTTATATCAAAATACCCTGTTTGATTAAATGTGTGCTGAATTGTGGCAGTTGTGGTCGTATCCTTTTTAGAGCCATCTCCATAATCCCAGATATATTGTTTAGCTAATAGTAAAGTATCAGCAAATTCAACAGTAGCAGGTAAACAAAAAGTAAGTTGCTTTGCTCCCACTGCTTTTAATCCTACATCTACACCGGAGAAATTCATGGCAATTTTTACAGCAGCAAAATTACACCCATCACCCGAACCATTTATAGTTGACCAAGAACCAACAGTTGCTGGCGGCACCCAACTTGCTTTCGGTCTGCTTCCACAGTTAGCACATATTCCCTGGTATATAACGCCCTGCCTGTCGAACCGGCTGGTACCCCCATCTACATGCTCTCCAAAACTCCCACCACTTCCAAATTCACCAAGGAAACTGCCAAACAATTGTGACGCAGCATTTTTTTGCAGTATAAAAAAGTAAAAATCATTGCCATCGGTCGTTTGCTGAAAAGCATCGGCTGTAATGGGTAATCCTAATGTACCTGCACTAAAAAAATTTTCCTTTCTTGCTGCTGAACCACCCCAACCTGAAACATACACGTTTTCACATTTATCAACCAAAAAGGCAACTGGAGAAATATTAGGAGCGGAGGCGCCTGGTGTTCCAAAACAGGTTGAATAAACGGTGTTGGCTAAATCTGGTTGCAACTTATCTATAAATTGTCTTGAGTTAGCTACACCATAAGCAGCATTTTTTATTGGCCAGTTCCCCGTTGTTTGACCCATTACATAGGGGAATCCTTTTTCATCAAATTGTATTCCGTATACCTGGTCAATGCCATTGGTACCCAAATAAGTTGATTTATCCAGCGTTACAGTATTTCCATTATCTACTAAAGCTGTAACAAATCCATCGGCAGTACCACCGGCAAAAGAATTCTGAAAAACTGTACCATTAATGCCGGGAAAATTAGAACTTGAGGTGCCACCAGCTGTATAAATTTTTTTTGTAATTGGATCAACAGCTAATACATAAGCCGCATCGTTACCACTGCCACCCAGGTAGGTACTCCAAATAACAGAGTTGGCGTTGGCATTTAATTTAATTACCACAGCATCCTGCCCATTTGCCAAACTTGTTTGAAAAGCACCCTTAGTAGGAAAATCAGTTGAACGGGTATTAGAAGCTAATAAAATATTCCCGTTTCCGTCAAGTATTACTTCACTTCGTGCATCGTCCCCGTAATTTTGTTTTAGTGAGTTTGCATTCTGCCTTACCTCTTCAATGTTTGCCCCATCCAAATTACCTCCTCCAATTCTCGTTGATCCAATTAGAGCAGATCCTGCGGCATTGAGTTTTGTTACTACTATATCAGCAGTTCCTAATGTGCCAAGTGTGTTAGTTACCGGATAAGCAGCAGATGTATTGTCGTTAGGAGAATTGGTTCTTCCCGCAATAACTAAATTACCCTGGTTATCTGCAACTAAACTATGCGGTTGTTCATTACCTGAACCACCAATATAGGTTGCCCACATTAAGATATCACCAGTAGGGGTAAATTTCATTATAGCCATATCACAGGGAACGCCACTACCCCCGCCACCAAAACTATGATCATAAGCCCCGGGGAATAAAACAGGATTATCAAAAAAACCAGAGCTCAATGCAATACTTCCTCCAAAAAATGAACCATCTGGTCCATATGTTGCAGACATGCCCCAGTTATCAGCCTGACTGCCGCTTAATGTTGCAAACAGAACAGTAGGATCAATAATTAAAGTTTCGTTAGCTGTATAATTGCGCACATCAAAACTTACTGTATTCCCATTAACTACAAACCTGCAGTCAACTGTTTGTTTTGCATTATTGATATACTGATAGGAATAAGGATATAATTCTTTTACTTCTCCAACAGAAGTAGGGATGATTAACTGTTTGTCACGGGTTGTAATATTATTAACCCCCTCATATCTTAATTTAATTTTTCTTACATCAGTCCCCGGAGATACAATTAAATCATATTTCAACTGACCTGCTTCTGAATAATACCGTACATCTACACCATCGTAAACGTTTTTAGCCGTTACTCCCAAATAGATTTTACAATTACCAGCCCACTTTGATGGATCGTTACCAAGGAAATAATTATTATAATTAGGTAAAACTTTATCGGGGATAATTTGAATGTTTGTATTTGCACCTTCAAATGTTGTCCTGTATAAATGTGACCGCAAATGATAGCTTCCTTTTCTAAGCTCAGCATTTGCCGAAGAGTCTTTATGACCATGGGCCCTTTCACGTAATTGCTCAAAATCTTCCGGATGATGCATTAATACCGAGAAACCTTTTTGCCGGATATAAAATGAAACATTTCCAATATCGCCTTTATACAAAATAGATTTATCCCACTGCCCTTTATTTTCCACGTATTGTACGGGAGATGAATTTTGTGCAAAAAGATTAGTAGAGGCTAACACCAGAGTTAAAACCAATATTTTCTTAAGGATACCCAAACAAATTCTTTTTTCCAAATTAATGAATTTTACCGGCTTTATTACTGATTTATTTACTATGAAATTTTACTCC
The DNA here is from genome assembly GCA_050256755.1 of Sphingobacteriales bacterium. GTDB lineage: Bacteria > Bacteroidota > Bacteroidia > Chitinophagales > Chitinophagaceae > AWTP1-9. Next base: position 3,601 of record JBLMVP010000415.1, read on the forward strand.
ATGCAGTTTTACCTTTCTGTGACAGGAGGTAGCTCTTTAACAGCAAATTTTCGGCCGAATTAATTTCCGGATCGTCATCTAAAAGACGCTCTACTTCATTTCTTGCCACTTCCAGCATTGCCTTATCACTCACCACACTTGCCAGTTTGAAATTAAGTACACCACTTTGCCTTGTACCTTCAATTTCGCCGGGGCCACGAAGTTCCAAATCTTTTTCTGCTATTTCAAAACCATTATTTGTTGCCGTCATTATTTTTAATCGTTCCCTCGCATCATTGGATAATTTAGGTGATGTTAAGAGAATGCAAAAGCTTTGTTCATTTCCCCTTCCAACACGACCTCTTAACTGATGTAACTGGGACAGACCAAACTTTTCAGCGCTTTCTATTACCATCACTGATGCATTAGGAACATTTACCCCTACTTCTATAACCGTTGTAGAAACCATGATTTGGGTATCCCCTGTAACAAATCGCCGCATATTTTCTTCTTTCACAGGTTGTGTTTGCTTACCATGCACCATACTTATCCAATACCCTGGTTCCGGAAAAAAAGCTTTTACTTCTTCATAACCCTTCATCAGGTTTTCATAATTCATTTTTTCTGACTCCTCTATCAATGGAAAAATAATATAAGCCTGTCTTCCTTTTGTTATTTCCTGTTTTATAAAATCCATCACCTGCGGCCGTTGCCTGTCGTAACGATGAACTGTTTGTACAGGTTTTCGCCCGGGAGGCATTTCATCCATCACACTATAATCCAAATCACCATACGCTGTCATAGCAAGAGTTCTTGGAATAGGTGTAGCAGTCATAACTAACACATGTGGTAATACTTCATTCTTTTTCCAGAGCTTACTCCGCTGTTCCACACCAAAACGATGCTGTTCATCAATGATAGCTAATCCCAAATTTTTAAACTGTACTTCATCTTCAATTAACGCATGTGTACCAATTAAAATATTTATTTCCCCTTCCGCCAATGCAGCCAGCACCTTCCTTCGTTCGGCTGATTTAGAAGAACCAGTCAATAACTTAACTCTTACAGACAGACTATCTAACAAAGATCTTAAACTTTCGTTGTGTTGTTGTGCCAGTATTTCTGTTGGCGCCATCATACAGCATTGATAACCGTTGTCTATCGCCAGCAGCATTGCCAGTAACGCCACAATTGTTTTACCACTACCTACATCTCCCTGCAAGAGACGGTTCATTTGCCTGCCGCTGCCCGTATCTTTTCTTATTTCTTTTAGAACTCTTTTTTGTGCATTTGTTAACGAAAAAGGTAAGTGCTGAGTATAAAAGTCATTGAAGAGATTACCAACTTTTTCAAAAATGATGCCTTTGGAAAAATGATGCCGCCGGGAACGAAGCATTCCTAATCTTAGTTGAGAAAGAAATAGTTCTTCGAATTTCAATCGTCTTACAGCTTTTTCATAAAAATCATTATTTTCCGGAAAGTGAATGTGACGGTAAGATTGATAACGGCCAAACAGTTTGTATTTGCTTAAAATTGATTCAGGTAAAATTTCAGGTAAATCTTTTTCAGATAATATCTCAAAAAGTTTGATGGACAATTTACCAATTGCTCTTCCGCTTAACCCCCTCACCTTTAATTTTTCTGTACTTGGATAAACAGGTTCAAGGAAATTCTTTCCCTTTGCTGCATCCATTTCCAGCAATTCAATTTCAGGATGTGTTATTTGCGGACGGCCCTGGTAAAAACTCACTCTGCCAAAAACCAGGTAGCGTTCTCCTTCTTTTAAAATTTTCTGTACCCAGTTAGCTCCCTGGAACCAGGTTAATTCAATCTCACCGGTATCATCTTTTAAATATGCCACTAAACGTTTTGCTCTTTTTTCTCCCAGTAATTCAATATCCGTCAATATTCCTGCTACCTGTATAAATTCTGTTTGAGGATTGATATCCCTGATTTTAGCAACCTGTGTTTTATCAATATGCCTGTATGGAAAGTGGTTGAGTAAATCATTAAAAGTAAAAATTCCTAATTCTTTTTTGAGTAAGTCGCCACGTTGCGGACCTACACCTTTTAAATACTCTATAGGATTGCTTAATATGGATGAAAAAGTGGAGATAATTTCTTTTTGCACAAATATAAATTAATCGGGGATGGAAGGCGAAGATTGAATTTGCCGTTGAGATTTATCCCACAATACATTATAATTTCCTGAGAAATAGCTGAACCACCCCATAACATTACAATAGTTCATAAATAAAAAATAGAATGGAAAATAAAAGAGAGGGACTACTATTTTTTTCTTTTGCAAAAACCAGCCAATTAAAGCAAATACATAAAAGATTATTTGCGCATAAAATAAGTACTGGTATAATCGTCCGGCATTAAACAGCATGAATCCCAAAATCAGTGTAATCAGAATACAAACGGGAGCCAGAAACCAACGCAGTATTTTATGTGATATGAACTGAAAAGTAAATAATGGATATTTAAATACATTAAGCATCCCGATAAACTTAAAAGCTAACTGGTATGCCCCCGATGCAATACGTACTTTTCGTCTCTTTTCATCAGCCAGCGAAGCAGATGGAGTTTCGGCTGCAATAGCTTTTGTTTCATATGCAACCTTATAGCCCTGTTTATTTATTTTTAAAGCCATATAAAAATCATCAAGAATAATATTTTCAGGAATCGTTTTAAATAAAGATGTCCGAATGGAAAATAGTTCTCCGGCAGAGCCTACTAAGGAATGAAATACTGACTCCAGTTTTTTTAATAATGATTCATACTTCCAGTAAAAGCCCTCACCTATGCCACTTGTATTTTTATTACTATTGATTTCTATTTGCTTTTCTCCGGAAACACCCCCAACCGATGAGTCTGCATAATGCTTTGCCATATACTTTATAGCATTCTTGTTTAATAAGGTATTGGCATCTGTAAATACCACTATGGGTGTTGTAACTATTTGCATTGCCCGGTTGAGTGCGGCAGATTTTCCTTTTCTTTCCGGTTGATGCAACAAAATAAGCTGGGGATACCGGGCAACAATGTCATTTGTGCCATCATCAGAACCGTCAGTAATAAAAAGATGTTTTATTTTTCCCGGCGGATAATTAAGAGAAAGCGAATTGACAATTTTCTGTTCAATAAAATCTTTTTCATTATAAGCTGCGACTATTAATGTTACTTCTGGATCTATAATTTCATTTTCACCGGTTATTTTTTGGCTGAAAAAATTTTTTTTTACCTGTACCAATATCCACAACAACATAGTATACCCAATAAAACAGTAAAAGAGTATAAAGAGTGAAGCCCAGAAAATAAATTTCATCCAAAACATGCAGGCAAAGTAATTGATAACGGAAAAGTAAGCAATTATTTTCCGATACAAAACTTGGAGAAAATGTAATCTAAGCGGTCTTCATTGGTAATTTCCCCCGTAATATCTCCGAGGTAATGAAGGCAGCGGCGAATATCCAATGCAAGTAAATCACCTGTTAATTTATTATCTAACCCACTGCGAATTTCCTGCAATGATTTAGCAACTTCTCTCAATGCTTCATAATGCCGGGCATTGGTAACAATTGTACTCTCTGTATTCACCTGTCCCTGTATTACCTTATCAACCAGTCTTTGTTTTAATACATCAATATGATGATGTTCCCTAGCAGAAATAAATAATATTTCGTCACCAGTAAATTTTTGGGCTGCTAAATCATTTCCAATCATATCAACTTTATTTCCGAGCAATAAATAATTATTATTTTGTTCCCTTACTAATGCTAAAGCTGCTTCCAGTTCGCCATGCGTTTCTTCGTTTACATCAAACAAATAAAGTACTACATCTGCCGATTTAATTTTTTCAAGACTTTTTTCTACTCCAATAATTTCAATTACATCGCTGCTTTCTCTTATACCTGCCGTATCAATTAATCGAAATAAAATCCCGTCAATATTAATTATCTCCTCGATAGTATCTCTTGTTGTTCCGGCTATTTCGCTTACGATGGCCCTGTTCTCATTTAAAAGTGTATTGAGTAATGTCGATTTACCGGTGTTTGGTTTTCCAACAATCGCTACTTTAACGCCGTTCTTTATTACATTACCCAGTTTAAATGATTGCAATAAATCGCTGGTTGTTTTTTGTGCTTCATTAATCAGTTCATAAAACTTTGTACGGTCAGCAAATTCCACATCTTCTGTTGCAAAATCAAGTTCCAGTTCAATTAATGCTGAAAACTGGATCAACCGCTCTCTTAAATCACTTAACACATGTGAAAATCCGCCGCGAATATTATGAAGTGCTGTTTTATGTGATGCCTCAGTATTAGAAGCAATTAAATCGGCTACTGCTTCTGCCTGTGTCAAATCTAATTTCCCTTTTAAGAAAGCTCTTTGTGTGAACTCACCAGGTTTAGCCAATCTTGCCCCGGCATTGACACAGGCATTTATTATTTGTTCCTGTATATAGGGAGAACCATGACAGGAGATTTCCACCACATTTTCGCCAGTATAAGATTTGGGTCCTTTAAAAAGAGACAGCACCGCTTCATCCAGTACTTTATTACCTTCTTTTAAATAACCAACATGAAGCGTGTGAGAATTTTGAACAGATAAATCTTTTGAGGGGAAAAGCTGGTTAATAATATCAATAGCCCTGTCACCACTTAAACGGATAACACTGATGGCTCCTATTCCCGGTGCAGTTGCCAATGCCACAATCGTATCGTCCCAACCTGTAAGCTTTCCAAGCATTTTATTTTTTTGGCCAAAATTAAATGAAATTGACTTACAGGAAGTTTGTTGAATTTACATCCCTGCTCCAGCTAATAATTGTTTATCCTCTTCCGACTGTTTTACCACAGCATATTTTTTTACGCCGTTAATCTGCATTTCATCGAGGATGTCAATTAAATTTTTATAGCTGCTTTTCTCTCCCGGCTTAATAATGACTACTAATTCTCTGCTGTCTTTGTTTTTTTGCCGGATACTTTTTTGTTTCTGTATGATATAATCTCTTAAGGATGATGGTATAGTTAAATCAGTTTTTTGAAGTAACGGCCTATCTTTAATATCTCCCTCATATACACCTGCAACATCATTCGCTACCGGAAGAACAGTTAACACTAATTCTTTAGAAACAACAGAACCTGTATCGGAAGCATCGGGGATAGTTAATTTCATCGCTGTGGGTTCAGACATAGTGGTGGTGAAAATAAAAAAAGTGATGAGCAGGAAACCCAAATCAACCATTGGAGTTAAATCAACCCTGGTATTACGGTGTGTGGAAGTTTTATTTCGGTTGGAAATTTCTAATTGTGCCATAGCAGCAAGTTTTGAGTAAGATGGTATAACAGAAATATTCCACATAAAAAAAGCCCATCTTAAGATGAGCTTTACTTTCAGTCGGGAGGACAGGATTCGAACCTGCGACCCCCTGGTCCCAAACCAGGTATTCTACCGGGCTGAACTACCTCCCGTCCTTTTTAAGGGACGGCAAAGATAGGGGCAATCTATTAAAATGCGAAACTGTTTTTTATTATCAGCAGGATCTTTCGTAACAAATACTCTTGTACAATACCACAATTTATTAAACAATCAACAATTTTACAATTCCATAATCTGGTTAGTTTTAATCAGGAACATTTTAATGGAAAGATAAGACCGGCCGCCCATGGTAATTATAAAATATCAAACCGGGAGCTTTAGTGAATAATACTTCCAGCAGAAATAAAAAAGTCATCAACTTATTCATTGATGACTTTTTTTTTTGCGGTGAGGGAGGGATTCGAACCCTCGGTACAGTTTAACCCGTACGGCAGTTTAGCAAACTGCTGATTTCAGCCACTCATCCACCTCACCATTCTTTTATTAGGGGCAGCAAAAATAGCGACCTAACTGTAAAACGCCAAAAAAACAAAACCCAAAATCCAAATTAATGAATTCCGGGTTTTTATATCAGTAAGCAATCGTTGTTACATTGCTGCCAGCTGAACTTTTTGCTGGAGTTCCATTACACTTTCTTTAAAACTGCTGTCAGTATCCATCAGATCTTTCACCGTTTGGCAGGAGTGAATAACTGTTGTATGGTCACGTCCGCCAAAATGTTCACCAATGGTTTTTAATGAGTTTTTGGTAAATGCCTTGGCGAGAAACATCGTAATCTGTCTTGCCTGTACAATTTCCCTTTTGCGGGTCTTTTGCAACAGTTTTTCGTAAGGAACATCAAAGAAGTCGCATACCATTTTCTGAATGGTATCGATAGTGATTTCCTTTGAACTGGTTTTCACAAAATTGCGGAGCACTTTCTTTGCCAAATCTAAATCAATTTCCCGCTTATTAAGCGAAGATTGTGCCAAAAGGGATATCAACGCCCCTTCCAGTTCTCTTACATTACTGTTTATATTATAGGCAATATACTTTACCACCTCTTTGGGCATTTCCAACCCATCGTTCTTCATCTTCTTCTCCAGGATTTCGATTTTAGTATCATAATCCGGCATTTGTAAGTCGGCGCTTAATCCCCAGCGGAAACGGCTTAGTAACCGTTCCTGTACACCTTCCAAATCTTTAGGTGATTTATCAGAGGTAAGAATTAATTGTTTTCCGCTTTGGTGCAAATGATTGAAGATGGCGAATAATGCATCCTGTGATTTTTCTGCCCGGTTAAAGAATTGTACATCATCGATAATCAGTACATCTATAAGCTGGTAAAAATGTATAAAGTCGTTTATTGCGTTATTGCGGCTATGATCCTGAAACTGGTTAATAAACTTTTCAGAACTCACATATAAAACAACTTTACCGGGATTATTTCTTTTTACTTCATTACCTACTGCCTGTGCCAGGTGAGTTTTACCCAAACCAACACCTCCATAAATAACTAAAGGATTAAATGAAGTAGCGCCGGGTTTGTCTGCAACAGTTTTACCTGCACGGCGGGCAACGCGATTGCAATCGCCTTCAATAAAAGAATCAAAAGTATAAATAGCATTTAACTGAGGGTCAATTTGTACCTTTTTTAAACCCGGAATAACAAACGGGTTTTTAACTGGGTTATTTATAACGAGCGGAAAATCCATTTCGTTGTTTGTATAAATTTTATATCCATGACCCGGGATATCAGTAGTAATAGGCTTGCTTTTGTTATTACCGCTATCCACCATAATTCTGTATTCCAATCTTGCTTCTTTGCCTAATTCTCTTTTAAGAGTTTTGGCTAATAAATTTACATAATGTTCTTCCAAATATTCATAAAAGAATTGACTGGGCACCTGTATAGTTAAAACCTTTCCTTTAATATCAACAGGTCGGATTGGTTCAAACCATGTTTTATAATGTTGCCATTCTACAATATCTTTTATAATAGCCAAACAACATTCCCAAACTTTGTCAGCCGTTTTCGTCATATTGCCTTAAGCAGTTTATATTGAGTTACCAATAATTTTTCTGAAACTTTTTCCTGGTGGTTTTCTTCCAAATATTTATCACATTGGCTAATGCAAAAAATTTTTGGTAGGACAGCGAATATCAAGATATTTTGTTGAAAAAAAAATTTTTTATTCTCTTGTTTTTTTTCCCACAACTACAGTATCACTTTTTACTAAATTTTTCTTTTCCCCTTTGCTGAATTCTAAATCAATTCTTCCCAATACAATGCCCGCCCAGCCAACCTGGTTTACCAAAACATCCTCGCCATTTTTATTTTTAAATGTAGCCGGTTTATCCATAAAAGTATGTGTATGGCCGCCTATGATGATATCCACATATTCGGTTTCCTTTGCTAAGACCTGGTCACTTACTTTATTATCAGAATATTTATAACCAAGATGCGATAAACAAATGACCAAATCACATTTCTCTTTCTTTTTAAGATAATTTGCTGTTTCACTTGCTTTCTGAATTGGGTCAAGATATTTTGTATTGTCAAACAAATTATCAGGCACCAATCCTTTCATTTCAATGCCAACACCGGTTACCCCAATTTTTAACGGGCCTTTTTTAAAAACTCTGTAAGGAACAAATTTTGACTCCATCGGTGTATGAGTAAAATCATAATTAGATATGAGGATTGGAAAATGAGCATGCTGTAATTGAACAGCAAAATTTTCCAGCCCCGCATCAAAATCATGATTGCCCATAGTAGCTGCATCATAACCCATCATCGTCATTGCTTTCATTTCGGGTTCACCTTTATAAATATTAAAATAAGGTGTGCCCTGAAAAATATCACCGGCATCCATCAATAAAACATTTTCCTCTTCTGTTCTTATCTGTTTAATTATTTCCGATCTCGCTGCTACTCCACCAAGCCCTGCATTTTTACTTCCATCCATAGGAAAAGGGTCAAGCCTGCTGTGTACATCGTTAGTATGCAGGATGGTTAGTTTAACGGGAACTGATTCTCCCTTAGCTGCGTAAACTGAATTGCCAAATGCATTGGCCAGCATAATGCTGCCTGCACCCAATGCAGATTGCTGTAAAAATTTTCTTCTATTCCACATTCGTTATCCTGTTTACTGAGATATCAGCGATGTGTTTTCCGTTGGCAGTTAATTTTTCCAGGTAAGCAATGATGGCGTCTCTAATTACCACCTGTTTATTCATTTGCGGTATACCACGCAGCATATCAGCATCGTCCCCGCCATTAGCTATATAATCAATTGTTGCAAGGAAATAGGTTGCATTTTCATCAAACGGCTTTCCACCCAAAACAATATTTACGGCCTTTTTATTCTTTATAGAAAATGTGGCGCCGCCTACAGATGCACCACCTCCTGAAGCAATATGATCTACAAACTGCTGCAATGTTTTACCGTTCAGCTTAAGCACAACAATCAAATTATCAAAGGGCGAAAGTTCAAAAACTTTTCCAACAGTAATATTGCCGGGTGGTATGGCAGTTAGCCTTATCCCGCCATAATTCATCATGGCAATGTCAATGGGAATAGTATATTCTTTTTCAGCAGTTTCTTTAATAATATCAGCCATTAAATTTCCCAAATTACAATCCGGCTGTTTTTTAAGTAATTCCACATCACTTACGGCAATAACACGTTCCATAGTAGCGGCCATTTTACCGTAATATGGTTTTAGCATATTACTTAAACTGGTATCCTGCAAGCTATTAGGCTTAATATGATATTGTGTAACGGTACTGTTAGTTAAATGATAAGAAGAGGTACAACTGAGAATTAAAAAAAAGGCGGTAAATAAAAAATATAAACGAAATAGCCTTTTCATTTTTAACAGCATGTTTTATATATTTCAAAGTACAATTTTTTGGAATGAAAAACTTATTTTTTTAGATGCATATTTCCCTACATTTGCCGGATTAAATTTTTGATAAATGAGTTACGAGATTACAGGAAAATTAGTGGCTAAATATGATACTGTTCAACGTACAGAAACTTTCCGTACAAGAGAATTTGTGATTGAAAAATCAGAAGATATTGGAGGAAGAATGATAACCAATTTTGTGAAGTTGCAAAGTGTACAGGATAGAACTTCTATTATTGACCGTTTTAATATTGGTGACGAACTAAAAGTTTCTTTTAATATAAAAGGAACTAAATGGGAGAAGAATGGCAATGTAAATTATATTACTAATTTAGATGCGTGGAGAGTGGAACTTTTACAAAACAGCAGTGCACAACCATCTTCATCCAATACAGCTGAAATAAACAGCCCAATTGATAAGGCACCTGATTTTGTGGATGATTTGCCTTTTTAATAAAGCATTGCCAAAAGTTTTTAGGCTAAATACCTAACACTATGCAACGACAACTTAGCTTAAAATTATTACCATCAGAGGCAGCAAATGAAACTGCTGTAAAAGATTATATAGCCCAAATGGTTGGGAATATAAATATACATGGGTTTCATATACTCAAACGTTCTATTGATGCCCGTTCCAAAACAACCTGGGTCAATCTTACCGTAAATGCTTTTATAAACGAACCATTTGTCCCAAGAGAAATTCTTCCTTTTTATTTTAAAGAAGTACAGCAAGCAGAAAAAAGAATAATTATTATAGGAACCGGACCAGCCGGTTTATTTGCTGCATTAAAATTGATTGAAGCCGGGATAAAACCTGTGATTTTAGAAAGAGGGAAGGATGTTAGAAGTCGCAGAAGAGATCTTGCATCACTCAATAAAGAGGGAATTGTAAACCCTGAAAGTAATTATTGTTTTGGAGAAGGCGGTGCCGGTACTTACAGCGATGGCAAATTATATACAAGAAGTAACAAGCGGGGAGATATTGACAGGATTTTAAACCTCTTTGTTCGTTTTGGTGCAGAAGAAAAAATTTTATACGAAGCCCATCCGCATATTGGCACTAATAAACTTCCAAGTATTATAACAGCTATCAGGCAGCTGATTACTGATTGTGGTGGTGAATTTTTATTTGAAAAGAAAGTGTCTGATTTCATAATCCAAAAAGAAAAAATTACCGGTGTTAAAACTACAGACGGAAATTCCTTTACCGGAGATGCAGTTATTTTAGCAACAGGCCATTCAGCCAGGGATATTTTTCAATTGTTGTTTAATAAAAATATTTTAATTGAAGCCAAACCATTTGCCCTTGGCGTTCGAATTGAACATCCTCAAACTTTAATTGATACAATGCAATATCATTGTTCAACAAGAAGTGAATTCTTACCTCCTGCCTCCTACAGTTTAGTACATCAGGTAGAAGGTAAAGGAGTATTTTCTTTTTGTATGTGCCCCGGCGGCATTATTGCACCTGCAGCTACCAACCCCGGAGAAATAGTAGTAAATGGATGGAGCCCTTCCAAACGAAATAACACTTTTGCCAATAGTGGTATGGTGGTGAGTGTGGAAATAGCTGATGCCCTGAAATATTTCAAGGTTGCTAAGTTTAATGATTGGGAGATTGATGCAAACAATCCATTACTCCTGATGCACTTTCAGCAGGCAATCGAACAAAAAGCATTTCAATATGGTGGCGGAAAATTGGTTGCCCCTGCACAGCGCATGATTGATTTTACAGAAAACAAAACTTCTTCTTCACTTCCAGATTGTTCCTATTTACCTGGCATTCATTCTTCCCCCTTAAATGAAATTCTTCCATCTTTTATTTATAAAGGTCTGAAACATGCTTTTAAAGAATTTGGAAAAAAAATGAAAGGCTATTATACCAATGAGGCAGTAGTTCTAGCAACAGAAAGCCGCACTTCTTCTCCCATTCGTATCCCGAGAGAAAAGGAAACGCTGCAGCATCCCCAGGTAAAAAACCTTTATCCATGTGGTGAGGGTGCCGGTTATGCCGGTGGCATCATTAGCGCTGCCATGGATGGGGAAAGAGTGGCTGAACAGATAATTGCCTGTTATAGCGCCACAATAATCTGAGGCTATCATGATAATTTTTTTCTGCATCTGTAACAAAACTAAATTTGCTACAACTAAATAGCATATGCCAAACATTCTTGAAGTCAAAAACCTCAAAAAGTATTACGCCACACAAAAAGCTGTGGACGACGTAAGCTTTAACCTTGAACAGGGAAGTATTTTTGGTTTGCTTGGGCCAAACGGGGCTGGCAAAACCACTTTAATACGTATGATAACCGGCATTTTTTTCCCTGATGAAGGTGAAATAATTTTCAACGGAAGAAAGTTTGATCCCATTAATGACGTGGTGCATGTTGGCTATATGCCGGAAGAAAGAGGTTTGTATAAAAAGATGAAGATTGGTGAACAGGCTTTATACCTGGCGCAACTAAAAGGAATGAGTAAAGCAGATGCTCTGGCTAAAATTAAAGAATGGTTTATAAAATTTGAAATGCAAAGCTGGTGGGGGAAAAAAGTACAAGATCTGAGTAAGGGCATGGGGCAAAAACTTCAATTTGTAACTACCGTGCTGCATGAACCCAAACTGATAATTTTAGACGAACCTTTCAGCGGACTTGACCCTGTTAACAGTAATTTAATCAAAGATGAAATATATAAGCTGGCACAAAAAGGCAGCAGTATTATTTTTAGTACACACCGAATGGAGCAGGTAGAAGAAATTTGCGACCATATCATCCTAATGAATAAGGGCAAAAAGATTTTAGACGGAACAGTGAAAGGTGTAAAACAACAGTTCAAAGAAAATCTTTTTAGCATTGGGTTAGATCAAATACCAGGTACTATTACAAGTTCTTCTTTTGAAGCAATTGGAAAATCTGATCATAGTTTAGTAGTAAGAATAAAAGAAGGGAATACCGGTAACGATGTTTTACAGCATTTTATTCAGCAAAATAATCATATCACTTCCTTTAATGAAATGCTTCCTTCGTTAAGCGACATCTTTATAAAATTGGTGGAAGGCACCCCTCTCTCCAGGCAATTTGAAAAAATAACCGAATAAACTTAGTTACATGAATAAGATTTGGCTAATCATAAAAAGAGAATATATCACCAGGGTTCGTAATAAAGCATTTTTAATTTCCACTTTCTTATTACCCATTGTAATGATATTATTCATTTTTGGTTCTGTATTTATTGCTGTTTCTTCCAAATCAAAGCTGAAAGTGGCAGTGGCAAATGATCCCGGCTACCTAAGGAACAGTATTAAAAGTGATTCTTCTTCCATAATCTTTGACTTTGTTCCCGATGTTGACAGTTTAAATTATGCAGCCAAAGGCTATGATGCCGTATTATATATTCCATCGAATGGCATATCTAACAATTACGCTGTCTATTCGAAAAAACAATTAGGGTTAGAAAATGAGGGACGTATTACCAGCAAACTCAATAAAGCAATTGAAAACAAGCTCCTCCTCCAAAAAGGAATTCATAAAGAAACATTAGACTCCATAACTGCTCAAACAAAAGATGCTGTTGAATTAAACAACCGGGTACTGGATGAAAGTGGCAGAGTAAAAGAAGCCAATGCGGGTTTAGCCTATGGCATTGCTTTTGGAAGCGGTATATTAATATATATTACCATGATTGTGTTTGGAGCAATGGTGATGCGTGGAGTGATGGAAGAAAAGACAAGTCGTATAGCAGAAGTAATTATTTCCAGTGTAAAACCTTTTCAGTTAATGATTGGAAAAATTATAGGTATTGCAGGCGTGGGTTTAACACAATTTCTTTTATGGATTATTTTAATATTTACACTAACAACTGTAGCCGGAGCTTTTATTCCGCATGATTTATTAGAACAGGCCAATCAAATGAACAGCCAGGTACCGGGTGGTATGCAGAACAATACCACAGCTTTAAAGTACCTGCAAATCACCGGCATACTCGGCAGCGCCAACTGGGGAATGATTATTGGTTGTTTTTTATTTTACTTTCTTGGTGGTTATTTATTTTATTCGGCTTTATTTGCTGCGGTGGGCAGTGTAGTAGAAGATGCACAGGAATCACAATCATTAATGTTCCCGATTATGATGCCCATCATCTTTGCATTTATCATGCTTTCTTCCGGTTTAAATAATCCCAATAGTAATATGATGTTTTGGGGTAGTATGATACCATTTACTTCACCAATAATAATGATGGGAAGAATTCCGTTTGGCGTTCCGTTATGGCAATTAGGTTTATCAATGGCTTTATTAATTGCAGGTT